>NZ_SADD01000006.1 GCF_004005565.1 Lujinxingia sediminis
CTCTTATCGCGCAGCTCGAAGAACGCCCGGCGGTGATCAATCTTGTGGGGTTGAGCGATGAGCCCTGTGATTGAGGTCTATCGTTTGCCAGGTTGAAAGAACGCCGCGCTCCGACCGGAGCGCGGCGCTTTTTTGCATCATTCAGAGGGGTGGGCCGCGCTTACTCCGAGCTTCGGCGCGTCTCCACCCCCTCCAACAGATACCCCGCCACACACTCACCCTGGGGCATGCCGTAGTCGATACCCATCGGGTAGTGGATGCCGCCGTAGAGCCGGGAGATGGCGGCTTCTTGAGCAGCATGGTTGAAGTCGTCGAAGTGGCGCAGGCCGAGGTCCTGGGACTGGTGGGTGCGGTCGGCAAAGGGGAATGCGCCGAGCTGTTCGGTGAGCACCCGGGCGGCGGCGGCCGAGGCGTTGGAGTGGCCGGAGGTGTATTCGGGGAAGGGCGGGGTGGTGACCAATGAGGTCCAGTCTTCCTCGATGTGATCGCGGATGTAGGTGACCGGGCGCAGGAGGTTGGAGCGGTACTTTTCGTCCCAGCAGGAGATGAAGGCGTCGGCCTGCACGAGACCCAGCAGGGCGACGGTTTCGGCGCTGCGGTCGAGGCGTTCGTGACGGTCCGCCAGAACCTGGGTGGCGATGCGCATCCAGTGTCCGGGCGGGGTGGGGCTTACGCCGACGTTATCGGCCCAGAAGTTGGCGATATGTTCCTGGTCGGGCGTCAGGGTGCGGGAGGCGTTCCAAACGGCGAGCGCCTGACGGTAGAGCGCGGAGTGCGGGAGGGTCTCAAACGCGGGGGGAGGAGGCGGGGCGCAGGCATCGGCCGCGGGCAGCGCAAAGGGGCGCAGACGCCCCCAGCCGGGCAAGAGCGCCTGCATGCCTTCGGCGGTCGGGCGCCAGGCGTGGGGCTCATCGGAGAACTCGTAGCTGACGGCCATCGCGTCGTCGTAGCCGTCGCCGTAGGCCCAGGCGTCGATGACCTCGGCGACGAGCACGCCGTAGGCACGCGAGCGCTCACGGACCCGGGCGCTGACACCGGCCTCGGCGCGTTGCTGCATGCCATCTTCGGCAAATGTTTCAAAGGCCTGACGGCTCTCGTCGCTGACAAAGAGCAAGGGCATCAGATGCCCCATGGTGGCGTGTGCGACCGTGTAGAAGTCGTAGTCGACTCCCGGCTCCAACGCCGGCAACGCGTCGAGGCCGGCGAGTTGGCCCCCGAAGGATTGCTGGCGAGGCATGCCGCCGAGCAGCGCCTCGTAGAGGGCCACGCCGGAGTAGGCCAGGATGCGGGAGGTTTGCGGCGGGGTCAGCCCATCGGCCTGCACACGATCCAGGGCGAGGTCCATCCAGCTTACCACCACATCGCCGCGCTCCTCGCCGATGGGCGTGGGGTTGCGTGGTGGAGCATCAAGCGCCTCATTGCACCCTGAGGTGAGGATGAAGGTTGCACTGAGAAGCGTGGCGATGGCGAGGCTTTGAAGCTGCATGATCTCCCCCCGGAGGTGTGATGTGCAGAGGTGGGCCAGAGAGGCGTGCGCGGCCCAAACACGCGGTCTTAGAAATGATCAACGACTGCCAGAGCAAATCTAATCGCTGGCCGACCGGTGGGAAGGGCGCCGGGCGGGCATGGCGAATTCTGGGTCGGGGTGTTGACCGGTCTGAACCTGTGATCAGGATTGCCCGGGTTCAGCTTGAGCCGGGGAGCCGTAGGGAGGCCTTGTCGTTGACACGCTTCGGGCGGCGCGGCACAACGTGGGGGCGCAATCTGGCGACTTACAGACGACTGAGACGTTCTGGCGTTTTTGGATAACGAGGGGATGATGACCGACTCGATCACCACACTGAGCATTAATACGATCCGCACGCTTTCGATGGACGCGGTGCAGGCTGCCAACAGCGGCCATCCGGGCGCGCCGATGGGGCTTGCACCCGTGGCCTATGCCATCTGGCAAAAGCACCTGCGTCACGACCCGGCCGATCCCACCTGGTTCAACCGCGATCGTTTTGTGCTCTCCAACGGTCACGCCTCCATGCTGCTCTACAGCCTGCTGCACCTGACGGGGTATGAGGCGATGACGCTCGAGCAGATTAAGAACTTCCGTCAGTGGGGAAGCCTCACCCCGGGTCACCCCGAGGCGGAGTTGACCCCGGGTGTGGAGACGACGACCGGGCCGCTGGGCCAGGGTTTTGCCACCGCCGTGGGCATGGCGATGGCGGAGGCGCATCTGCGCGAGCGCTTTAAGGGCGTGGTCGACCATTACACCTTCGGAATCTGCTCCGATGGCGATCTTATGGAAGGAGTCTCCCATGAGGCGGCCTCCCTGGCCGGGCACCTTGGGCTGGGTAAGCTGATCTTCCTCTACGACGATAATGAGATCACCATCGACGGTCGGACTGACATCGCCTTCACCGAAGACACCACCGGCCGCTTTGAAGCCTACGGCTGGCAGGTCTTGAACGTGGACGATGGCAACGACGTTGAGGCCATTGACCGCGCGATCGAGAAGGCAAAAGCGGAGATTCGCCGCCCCACGCTTATTCGCGTCAAGACGATCATCGGCTTTGGCTCGCCCAACAAGGCCGACACCTCCTCGGTGCACGGCTCCCCGCTGGGGGATGAGGAAATTAAGCTGACCAAAGAGGCCCTGGGCTGGCCTTACCCCGATCCTTTTGTGGTGCCTTCGGAGGTTCGCGAGCATATGGCCGGTGAGGCCGCCGCTCGGGCGCGGGAAGCTCGTCAGGCCTGGGAGGCTCGCCTCAGCTCCCTGAAAGCTGAGGACGCCGAGAGGTTCGATGAACTCACTCGCCGCATCAGCGGCGAACTTCCCCGGGGCTGGGTCGATGCGCTGCCGCGCTTTGAGCCCTCTGAGAAGGGCATGGCTACGCGCGCCTCCAGCGGAAAAGTCATCGAGAAGATCTACGAGGTGTTGCCGGAGCTCGTCGGCGGATCGGCCGATCTTGCGGGCTCCAACAAGACGCTTTTTCCGAAGTTCGGGGAGATGTCGCGCGAGAGCCACGCCGGCCAGAATGTGCATTTTGGTATCCGCGAGCACGCCATGGCTGCGGCGGTTAACGGGATGTGTCTGCACGGCGGGGTGCGCGGCTTCGGCGCGACCTTCCTGGTCTTTGCCGACTACATGCGCCCGGCGCTTCGCCTGGCAGCATTGATGCATATGCCGCAGATCATGGTGTTCACCCACGACTCCATCGGTCTTGGCGAGGATGGCCCCACGCACCAGCCTATCGAACATCTGATGTCGTTGCGGGCGATGCCTAATTATAACGTCCTGCGCCCGGCCGATGCCGAAGAGGTTCGTCAGTGTTGGGAGCTCGCTCTGGAGCGTACCACCGGACCCTCGGGGTTGGTGCTCACCCGTCAGAACGTGCCCACCTTCGATCGCGACGCGCTTAACAGCGTAGGAGACGCGACGAAGGGGGCCTACATCCTGGCGGAGAGCAACCCCGGTGAGGTGCCCGAGGCGCTGATTCTGGCTACGGGCAGTGAGGTTACAATCGCGGTGGAGGCCTTTGAGACGCTTAAAGCACAAGGCAAGGCGGTGCGCGTGGTCTCCATGCCCTGCTGGGAGGTCTTTGAGCAGCAGAGCGACGACTACAAGGCGTCGGTGCTGCCCGCCGAGGTCACCCGCCGTGTGGCGATTGAGGCAGGCGTCACGCTGGGATGGGGCCGCTACACCGGCAGCCAGGGCAGGGTTTTGGGCCTGGATCATTTCGGTGCCTCGGCCCCTTATGAAGAGCTGTATGAGAAGTTCGGTTTGACGGCGGCGGGCGTGGTAGAGGCGGTCAACAGCTTCTAAAGATCGCAGACGTAGCCGAATAGAACCTGGCCGGGTGCCCGCGGGCACCCGGCGTAAACCCCGCAATTCTCTAAGGAGGAAGTGATGCCAGCCAACTTCACGCGACGACTCGACCTCTTCAAAGATGCGGGGTTTGCCGAGCCGAGAGCGGCCGTTGAGCTTCTCACCAGTGATGCCGAGGCGCTGGGAATCGGCGGGGTCGAGCCGGGCACTCCGCTGGAAGATGCTCTGCGGGGTGCCGATCAGCAGGCCGCTGAGCTGCTCGATGAGCCTGTGGGCAGGCTGCTCGACAACGTGGTGGAGTGGCTCTTTGAGCGCGGCGGCGATCTGGCCACGCTCTTCTGGCTGGCGCGAAAGTTGAGCAGCGATGAGTCGTCGCTGCACCTGGGGGCGTTGGCCTTCGGTGTGGCCAGCCGGCTGTGGCAGGCGGGAAAAGAAGCCGAAGCCGCCGCGATGGTGCGATTCCTGGTCGATCTGGACTTCGACTACGGCAAGCTCTACCGGGAGTCGGGCATTGCGTACGGCTTCTTTCAGTCGCGCGAGCCCAACCCCTTCGTCTGGAAGTTGCTGGATTTTGTGGACGAGCGTGCGCGCAACCGCGGTGAGCAAGGCGCCATCAAAGTTGCCGAGTTGGGCTGTGGCATCGGCAACGATGCGCTGGGCATTATCTCCAGCCCCCGGGTGAACTCGTACCTGGGCATCGACATCAGCCCGGTGGCCCTTGAAGAGCATCGCAAGCGTGTGGCCCCGGTGCTTGAGGAGCGCACGGAGCTTGAGCATAACCTGTTGGCCGGAGATTTCGTCTCGACGCTGGAGCGTAATGACCCGCGGGTGGAAGGGGTCAACCTGATCTACTCCTACTCCAGTCTGCACTATTTTAGCTCGGGGGAACTCTCGCGCATCTTCTCTCTGGCGGCGGAGCTTTTGCCGGCGCAGAGCGGGCTCTTTTGTTTTGCGATTAAAGGCAAAGACAGCATCTGGGACGGGCAGGGCGTGCCGCTCTATCGCCCCGATGTGTGGGTGAACCTCGACGGGCAGACCCGCTGGTTCCCCTCACGTCAGGCGTTGGCGAAGATGCTCGATGAGCACGGCTTCGAGATCTTGATGCACGAGTGGCACGAGCACTGGGGCTACAGTGAGTTCGCGCGCCGCGATCGTTTCCACTACGTGGTCGCCACGCCAAGGCGAAAGCAGGGGGCGAGCGCGTGAGTATCAGCTCGCGGATCGTCGGATGTGTGATGGGGGCGATGGCGATGCTGCTCTTGATGGCGGCAGCTCCGTCCTCTGCCCACGCCCAGCCCTGGACGCTGGAGGGGGTTCCCCGGGGGGCGCAGGCCTCCGAGGGGCTCCATGTGCTCTCGGAGCGGGGAGCGGAGCTCGGCCGTGTGTTGGTCGCGGAGCGGGTGGTCACCGGACGTTATCTTCTTGAGGTTGAAGTTCGTCATGAGGAGCGACGGCTGCGGTTGCCGATGATTGTTGCGCGCACATCGCCTGAGCAAGCGCTCGAAGTGATCTGGGCGCCGGTGCCAGCATACGTCAACGCGCTCTTGACCCTGGCGGGTGGTGACGGATTACCCCCCGAGGTCGCACCGCAGGCGTGGGTGGAGGAGCGCCGTTTGCCAGCGCTGCCGATCATCGCAACCCGCGCACGCATCATCACCCCGTATGGCGAAGCCGCCTGGCAGAGCCCGGAGCTCTCTCGCCACATCAAGCGTTGGCTCAATGATGCGCTCACCGAGGCCGGTGGGCCGGCGGGCATCGATCTTCTGCTCGACCGTCGCATGGCCTGGTCCCAGGTTGGCGAGCTGATGATGAACGCCGCTGCGGCGGGGCTTTTTCGCGTGCACTTGATTACGCGCGATCGGGCGAATCTGGGCGCGATTTCCACCAACCTGCCGATCTTCCCGGAAGGCGGGCTTCCAGAGGCGATGGTGCTCGGTGTGCTCGGTGTTTACCCGCATCAGGACGATGGTATCGGAGTCGGTGTACGGCTGGATGAGCAGACGATTGAAGCCACGGGCATCGAAGGCTGTCGTGAGGGATTGGTCTTTTGCGCGCGGGATGGCGAGGAGTTTGAAGAGGCGCTCGGTGATGTTATCGCCGACGCGGGGGTGGAGGCCGCACGCATCACCCACTGGCTGCTCGCGGGCAGTTCTGAGTTCAACGTCGGTCAGGGGGTGCGCGCGCTGGTGTGGACGTATCAGGCGCTCAACATCTCCCCTCAATCGACCTTTATCGGGTACATCGAATGAGCCCTGGTCAGGCCTATGGTTTCATATCGCGATGGCTGAGCGGCCGCTTCGCCGTGTACGGTGCGGCCTTCGGAGTGCTGCTGGCGTTGGGGGCCTGCGCGAGTACGCCGAAGCCGGCCGATGATCGCTCCGACTCCGCCGCCGGGGATGTCGTCGGGCAGGCTCCAGACGACCCACTCTATGTGGCGCAACGCTGGCTTGAGGCCAGGCAGGACGCCGGCGAGCTGCCGACCCATGTCGAGGTGGTGAGGATGTTTGCCCTGGATGAGGAGCGCATCGAAGTCATCCTCAGCCCCTTCAACGAGCCGCCTGCAACTGACGCCACCCGCCTGATTCTTGCCCGAGAGCAGGAGGGCTGGGAGGTGGTGGAAGAAGGCACCGCTCGGGCGCGGAGGGATTGGCCCCGCTACTGACGATGTTGAAGGAGTGCGCACCCGTATGGCGCCCGAACACGGGACGAAGCAGGGGCGCCTCCTGACATAGGAATCGATTGAGGAAGTACGATGAATCAGAAGTCTTCGGAAGAGCAGGGGAGGGGCCGCCGTCTGGCCATTATCGGAGCGGGCCCGATCGGCGTGGAGTGCGCGCTGCGCGCGCTCGACGAGGGGTTTAACGTTGCGCTCTATGAGGCGAAGATGCCCGGCGCGCATGTGCGCACCTGGTCCCATGTGACTTTCTTTTCGCCATGGTCGCTCAATCGCAGTGCCCGCGGCGTGGCGACGCTCCAGGCCGCCGGCGTCGAACTCGCGCCCGATGAGGATGTCCCCACCGGCGCGCAGTACCTGGATGCCTACCTTGAGCCTCTGGTCGAAGCACTGAAGCGCGACACACACTTCCAACTTTTCGAGCAGACACGCGTGCTGGGGGTCTCGCGGGTGCGAGCGCTCAAGGGCGATCTTCTGGCGAATCCGAAGCGCGCCCGCCGCCCCTTCTTGCTACGCGTGTCGGGACCAGAGGGTGAGCGCTTTGACGAGGCAGATGTGCTCATTGATGCCTCCGGCGTGCTGGAGAACCCCAACCGTCTCGGGCCCGGGGGGCTTGCGGCCATCGGCGAAGAGGCTCTTAATGGCGAGGTGATCCGCGCCATCCCCGATGTTGAGGCACAGCGCGACAGGCTGGCCGGAAAACGCGTGCTTGTGGTCGGACACGGGCATTCTGC
Organism: Lujinxingia sediminis; assembly: GCF_004005565.1. NCBI lineage: Bacteria > Deltaproteobacteria > Bradymonadales > Lujinxingiaceae > Lujinxingia > Lujinxingia sediminis. The sequence goes on from NZ_SADD01000006.1 coordinate 7,226, forward strand.
GGCAACCACGCTGGGGGCGCTCACCGAGCTCCGAGAGAGCGCTCCACAAACCCACATCACCTGGGCCTACCGCGCCGAAGACGAACCCTTTGTGGAAATCGAAGGGGACACGCTTCCCCAACGCCTTCGGCTGAGCCGCCTGGGAAACGCCATCGCCCGCGGCGAAGTCAGCGGCGTCGATCCGGTCGGCGGCGTCTTTGTCGAACGTATCACCCGGGAGGATTGCGCCCTGCGCGTGGTACTCGCCGACGAGCAGGGAACTACGCGTGAGATCGAGGTCGACCGCATCATCGCCAACGTCGGCTATCATCCCGACACTTCCCTCACCAGCGAGCTCCAGGTGCACCTCTGTTACGCCAGCGACGGTCCCATGAAGCTCGCCGCATCTCTGCTGGCCAGCGCCGGCAACGCTGACTGCCTCGCTCAAAGCTCGGCTGGCCCCGAGGTGCTCAAAAACCCCGAGCCTGAGTTCTTCGTGCTCGGCACGAAGAGCTACGGGCGTAACCCCAACTTCTTGCTCAAAATTGGTCTGGAGCAGATCGACGACGTGATGACTCTGCTCACGCAAAAGGAAGGTGATGTTTAAGGCATTTTGCCGCTGGCTTTTTAAACTTCGGGGGTGGCGCTTTGTGGGCGAAGAGCTCACCACGCATCGCCGCTGCGTGGTCGTGGCCGCGCCGCATACCTCCAACTGGGACCTGATCTTCACCATCGCCAGCTTCGATCTCATGGGGCTGCCGGTGCGCTTTACGATTAAACGCGAGTGGATGCGCTTTCCCTTCAATCTGGTGCTTGGCCCGGTCGGCGGGCTGGCTATTGATCGCCGCCCCCGCGCCGAGACCGGTGAGCGCCCCAGTATGGTGGAGGCGATGGCCGTGCTCTTTGATGAGCACCCCGGCGAGTTAGCGATTGCGGTGACGCCGGAGGGGACGCGCTCGCGTCGCGAACGCTGGCGAAGCGGCTTTTACCACGTCGCTCGTCAGGCCAATGTGCCGATCCTTCTGGGGTATCTCGACTACGGTAAAAAGGAGGCGGGCATCGGCAAAGTCATCATCCCCGGCGATGACTTCGAGGCCGATATGCGCGAGATCATGGATTTCTACAGCCAGATCGAAGCTCATAGTCCCGAGAAGTTCGCTCTGGATGCGCGATTCTACTAAAGGGGCCTCCTCGGGCCGAGGGGGCTCGGGGCGACCTTGACAAGCCCGCTGGCCAGCGGGTTCTATGAGGTCGCTTCAATAATCCCCAGAGCTGATTTGAAGGTGTTCGTCGCCACGTTGAAGGCCTCGCCAGCCCGCGAGACGGAGCGGCTGGAGGTCACAGACCACCGGAGGAACCGATGAGCAAGCTGATGCCACCGATCAACTTTCAGAAGTGGATCGAAGAGAACCGCGATGCCCTCAAACCCCCGGTCGGTAATAAGAAGATCTGGGAAGATACCGACTTTATGGCCTTTGTGGTGGGGGGCCCCAACCAGCGCAAGGACTACCACATCGACCCCAGCGAGGAGTTTTTCTACCAGATTGAGGGGGACCTCACGCTCAAGCTGGTGGTCGATGGCGAGTTTGAGGATGTGACGGTGCGCGAGGGGGAGATCTTTTTGCTGCCCTCCATGGTCCCGCACTCCCCGCAGCGCGGGGCGAATACGGTCGGGCTGGTCATTGAGCATAAGCGTCCGGCGGGGGAGAACGACGGCTTGCGTTGGTATTGTGAGAGCTGCGGGGAGGTGCTCCACGAGCAGTTCTTCTACCTGACCGACATCGTCGGTCAGCTCAAGGCGGCGATCGAGGCGTTCTGGGCCAGTGACGAGCTGCGCACCTGCAACAACTGCGGCGCGACGATGGAGCGCTGAGCCTGACTCGCCCACGCACGCAGCGGCTCGACCACCGACGACTCGTGAGATCAGGGAAGCGATGAAGATCGATATCCACGCGCATATTCTGCCCCGGGAGTGGCCTGACCTTCGTGAACGCTATGGCTACGGAGGGTTCATTCGTCTGGAGCATCAGTGTTCGGGATGCGCGCGTATGATGCGCGACGAGACCTTCTTTCGGGAGGTCGACCCCAACCTCTGGGATCCGGCCACACGCATCGCCGAGTGCGACGCCCACGGGGTCGACGTGCAGGTGCTCTCGACGGTGCCGGTGATGTTCAGCTACTGGGCCGAGGCCGCCGACGCCCATGATCTCTCGAAGCTCTTAAATGACCATATCGCCTCGGTGGTCGCCGAACATCCGAAGCGTTTTGTGGGATTGGGAACGCTCCCGATGCAGGATGTCGACCGCTCCGTTGAGGAGCTTGAGCGCGCGGTGAGCACGCTGGGGCTTGCGGGCGTTGAGATCGGCACGCATGTCAACGGCACCAACCTCGACGACCCGCGTTTTGACCCTCTGTGGGAGGCCGCCCAGGAGCTTGATGCGGCGATCTTTGTGCATCCCTGGGATATGATGGGCATGGATCAGCTCAAGAATTACTGGCTGCCCTGGCTTGTGAGCATGCCGGCGGAGACCTCGCGCGCGATCTGCTCGCTGATGATGGGCGGGGTGCTGGAGCGCTACCCGAAGTTGCGTTTTGCGTTCGCCCACGGCGGCGGATCGTTTCCGGCGACGCTGGGTCGCATTGACTGGGGCTTTGAGGTTCGGCCGGATCTTTGCCAGGTGCGCACCGGTACGCGGCCGAGCGATCTTCTCGAGCGTATCTACCTGGATACCCTGGTGCACGACCCGGCGATGTTGCGCTTTCTTATCGCACAGCTTGGGGTCAATCGTCTGGCGCTTGGGACCGACTACCCCTTCCCCCTTGGCGAGCAGGAGCCGGGCAAACTCATTGAGTCTCTGGAGCTGAGCGCCGACGACCAGGAGCGCATGCTCTCGGGCACCGCGCTGGAGTGGCTCGGGCTGGAACGCGCGCGATTTGAGCGGAGCTAAATGATGCGCCTGTGGGTTGAGCTCGGTGGTGTGCGGTATGAGGTGGATGCGTTGAGCCCGGTGGAGCTCGCGCAGCCTTTGAACTTCTATGGCGAGCAGCCGCAGGCCTTTGGCCTGGGGCGAGCACAGGCCCGGGCGGTCGAAGGAGGAGACTTCGTGGGGGATGTGCGCCGGGGCGGAAGCGTCAACTGTGAGTCCATTGAGCTCATCGCTCATGGCCATGGCACCCACACCGAGGGCGTCGGCCATATCAGCGCGGAACGCGTGCCCGTTGGTGATCTCGCCCCCGACCCGCTGCTCCCGGCAGTGCTGCTGCGTGTGACGACCCGGTCGCTTGCCGAATCCGGCGACAGTTCGCAGGGCAAAAGTGCGCCCGACGATCGCGTCATTTGCACCGCCGAGCTTCGGGCGGCTCTTTCCAGGGCAGATGTGGCACCGGCGTTTTGCCGCGCCATCGTTATCGCCACCTCGGGTCAGGGCGCCGCCGCCCCGCTCCGAGACTACTCGGCTACAAACCCCGCCTACCTCAGCGCCGAGGCTGTCGCCTGGCTGCTTGAGCAGGGGTGCGAACATCTGCTTATCGATCTTCCCTCCATCGATCGCGAAGATGACGGCGGCACCACCCCGGCCCACCGCGCCTACTTCGAACTCGACGCAGATGCCGGACCGACCGATGCAGGCCGCCGCCGAACGATCACCGAGTTCATTGATGTGCCGAAGCCGGCATGTGAGGGGGCCTACTTCCTCTCTCTGCGCTTTGCCCGATTTGTGCTCGACGCCTCTCCCTCTCGCCCCATCCTCTACCGGGCACGTCCTTTCGACGAGACGCCCTGACGCACGGTATGGCGATTTCCTCCAGTGAGACACCTATGAAGATCACCGACCTCGACTACGCTCGTCAGCTCGACCGCGAAGATCCGCTCGGCACCTTCCGTGAGCGTTTTCATATCCCTACCGGACGCTCTGGCGAGCCGGTCCTCTACCTCTGTGGCAACTCCCTGGGGCTGCAGCCCAGGGGGGTGCAGAAGGCCCTCGGAGAAGAACTCGAGAAGTGGGCCCATCTGGGCGTCGACGGTCATTTTGCAGAGCCCAACCCCTGGTACAGCTATCACGAGATCTTCAGCAAGCCGATGGCCGCCGTCGTTGGCGCTCAGCCCGAAGAAGTGGTGGTGATGAACTCACTGACCACCAACCTGCATCTTTTGATGGTGTCCTTTTACCGCCCGAGCGCGGAGCGCTTTAAGATCCTCATTGAGGGCGGCGCGTTCCCCTCCGATCTCTATGCAGTGCAGAGTCAGGCGCGTTTTCATGGCTTTGATCCGGCCGAGACTATCGTGGAGCTTTATCCCCGCGATGGCGAGAAGACGTTGCGCGATGAGGACATCATCGACGCGATTGAGCGCGAGGGCGACGAGCTTGCGCTCGTGCTCTTCGGAGGCGTCAACTACTACACCGGCCAGCTCTTCGATATGGGGGCCATCACCCGGGCGGGTCACCGCGCCGGGGCGATGGTGGGCTTTGACCTGGCGCACGCCGCGGGCAACGCGCCCTTGAAGTTGCACGACTGGGGCGCGGATTTTGCGGCCTGGTGCTCCTACAAATACCTCAACTCCGGGCCGGGAGGGGTGGCTGGTGTCTTTGTGCATGAGCGGCACCTGGGCCGAAACGATCTGCCCCGTTTTGAGGGCTGGTGGGGCACCGACCCGAACACCCGTTTTGAGATGGGGCCGAGCTTTGAGCCTCAGTATGGCGCAGGGGCCTGGCAGCTGAGCAACGCGCCGATCTTGCCCATGGCGTCGTTGCGCGCCTCGCTGGAACTTTTTACCGAAGCCAGCATGGAAGCGCTGCGGGATAAGAGCGAAAAACTCACCGGCTACCTCTATGAACTCATCACTTCGATGGGGGCCGGCGCCTTTGAGGTGATCACGCCGGCCGACCCCGAGCGCCGCGGATGCCAGCTCTCAATTCTGGCGGCCGGCGACGGGGAGAGCCTGCACAAACGTCTGATGGCTGCAGATGTGGTCTGTGATTACCGTCGCCCCAACGTGATTCGCGTGGCGCCCACGCCCCTCTACAACACCTATGAAGATGTGTGGCGTTTCTGGAAGATCCTCGAAGAGAGCGTGAGCTAAATGAGTGACGTTCAGGCGTATCCCTCCTCCGGTGAGCCTCCCTGCGTGGTCGTTGGCGCTGGTCTTGCCGGCTCGTTGATGGCGATTTACATGGCGCAGCGCGGCCACAGCGTCGAGGTCTTCGAGGCGCGCCCCGATATGCGCGTACGCCAGGTCGACGGGGGACGTTCGATCAACCTGGCGCTCTCCACCCGAGGGCTCACCGCGCTGGCCGGTGTCGGGCTCGAAGAGCAGGTCCGCGAGATGTGCATTCCGATGCGCGGGCGCATGATTCACCCGGTGGAGGGGGAGCCCCATCTGCAGCCTTACGGGCGAGCCGACCAGTTCATCAACTCCATCAGCCGGCAGGGCCTCAATGAGTTGTTGATGACCACTGCGGAGGCCCACGAGCAGGTGCGATTTCATTTTGAAAAACCCTGTGTCGATGTGGACCTTGATGAGGGCGTGGCCCATTTCGAGGATCGCATAAGCAGAGAGCGCATCGCGCGTGAAGCGTCTCTGGTGATCGGCGCCGATGGGGCGTACTCGGCGGTGCGTCAGCGCCTGCAGCGCTCCGGGCGCTACAACTACGAGCAGGCGTATCTGACCCACGGTTATAAAGAGCTCTCCATCCCGGCTGGCCCCGCTGGCGAGTTTCTGATGGAGAAGAACGCGCTGCATATCTGGCCGCGCCACGACTTCATGCTCATCGCGCTCCCGAACCTCGACGCGACCTTCACCGTTACGCTCTTTATGGCCTTTGAGGGAGAGGGGGCGAGCTTTGATGCGCTGAAGACCCGGGCCGAGGTGGACGCGTTCTTTCGGCGCGAGTTCCCCGATGCCCATGCCTTGATGCCTACCCTGACCGACGACTTCTTTGAGAACCCCACCGGAAGTCTGGTGACCATTCGCTGCTCGCCCTACCACCATGGCGATCGGGTGATGATTCTGGGAGATGCGGCCCACGCGGTGGTGCCCTTTTACGGGCAGGGAATGAACGCGGCCTTTGAGGATTGCACGGTGTTTAACGCTCTTTTGGATCGCGAGGGCGATGATTTTGGTCGTGCTGTCGCTGCGTTCACTGAGGAGCGTAAGGCCGACGCCGACGCCATCGGGCATCTGGCCCTCTACAATTACTATGAGATGCGTTCGGCGGTGGCTTCCCCTTATTTTGTGTTTCGCAAGAGGATCGAGCGGGTGCTCCACCGATTCTTTCCGGCCTGGTGGATTCCGCTCTACTCGATGGTCACCTTCAGCACGATGCCCTACGCCGAGGCTCGAGCGCGGGCTGCGCGCCAGGATCGTATGCTGACGGTGGGGCTCATCGCCGCGGTGGTGTTGATGGGGCTAATGATGCTGGCGCTGCTCGTGGCACTGAGCCGCTGAGGCAGGTGGGGCGCGGCGCAGCGCCTTCTTTCGTATCAGCGCTCCAGGACCATGCTCAGTCCCAGGCCACCGGCTGCGCACATCGTCAGAAGCCCCAGGTTTTTATCGCGACGCTGAAGTTCGCCGGCGAGCTGGGTGATGAGGCGGGTGCCGGTGGCACCGAAGGGGTGACCGAGCGCGACCGAGCCGCCGTGGACGTTGAAGGTGTCCATATTGACCTCGCCAATCGCCTCGTCGAGGCCCAGGCCCTGGCAGAGGTCTTTGTCTTTCCAGATCTTGATGTTGGCGAGGACCTGTGCGGCAAAGGCTTCATGCATCTCCACCAGGTCCATATCGTTGAGTGAGACGCCCGCCCGCTCAAAGGCGATGGGGGTGGCCAGGGTGGGGCCGAGCAGGAGGTTGTGGCGTTGGATATCGATGCCCACCTGGGCGTAGGAGCGCACGAAAGCCATGGGAGTGAGGCCGAGCTTTTTAGCTCGGCTCTCACGCATCAGGAGTACCGCCGAGGCGCCGTCGGTGAGCGGTGATGCGTTGGCGGCGGTGACCGTGCCGTGGCGTCGATCGAAGACGGGCTTGAGACGCGCCATGCGCTCCACGGTGGTATCGGCGCGCAGGTTGTTGTCGCGCTCAATGACCTGATCGAAGTTCTCTCCGTGCAACACTGGCATCACCTCGGGGAACGCTCCCGATTCATAGGCTGCGGCGGCGCGGTGGTGCGTGAGTTCGGCGTACGCATCCTGCTCCTGGCGACCAATTCCATACAGCTTCGCCATATCTTCAGCCGACTCGCCCATCGACTTACCGGTGGTGGGTTCTTCGATGGCGGGTTGTTCCGGGAGCAGGTCGCCGGCTTTGATCTGAGAGAGTGCTTTGAGGCGATCCTGGAGGTTGCGCGCCCTGGAGACATCCTGCAACGCGTGACTTAAGCCCAGGCTGAAGCGGGCGCGCGCCGAACTCATCGACTCGACCCCGCCGGCGATGACAACCTCGGAGGTACCCAGCAAGAGCGCGTTGATGCCCTGAACGGCGGCATAGGCGCTGGAGGCGCAGTACATCTGCACGGTGGACGCGGGAATATGTTTGGGAAGCTGGCTGCGCAGCACGATCTCACGGCCGACGTTGGGGCCGTCCATGGGCGCGGAGACGCAGCCAAAGATCAGCTCGTCGATGAGTTCCGGATCGATGTCGACGCGGTTGAGGAGCTCGTTGGCCACCGCGCGCCCCAGATCGGCCTCGTTCCAGTGCTTGAAGGCCGTCCAGGCGCGAGCGAAGGGAGTGCGCACGCCGGCGACGATGGCGACGCGATCGTTAGCGCCGAGCGCGGTGGGGGAGTTGGAGTTAGGTTTTGCCATAATGAGGGCTCTTTGATCTTCAGAGTGGGCGTTGTCGGCGTGGCTGCGTGATGGAGAGCGATGCGCGTCTTCAGTCGTTGTAGAAGCGCTCCCCTTGCTCCGCCATGCGCTCGAGAATCGGGGCCGGGCGAAGTCGCTCACCATGCTGGCCAGCCAGGGTGTGCAGGGTGTCGACAACCCACCCCAGGCCCACCTCGTCGGCATGGCGGAAGATGCCGCCGCGGAAGGGGGGGAAGCCCAGTCCGAAGATCACGCCGATGTCGCCATCGCGAGGCGAACGAATGATGCCCTCATCCAGCGCGTAGGCGCACTCGTTGAGCATCGCCAGCCAGCAGCGTCGGGTGATCGTCTCGGCGTCGATATGCCGGCGCGTCGCGCCGCCGGGCAGCGCCTCGTAGACGGAGAGGTCAGGAGCTCTGGAGTCGCCGGAGGCATAGTCGTAGAAGCCGCGTTTGTTTTTTCGCCCCTTACGCCCCTGCTCGGCGAGCACGCGGAGGCCTTCGGGGGCTTCCCAGCGTTCTTTAAAGGCTTCCTGAAGCACGTCGGCGGCCTTTAAGGCCACGTCCATGCCCACCTCATCGACGAGCTTGAGCGGCCCCACAGGGAAGCCAAAGCGGTGCATGGCGGCGTCGATCTCCTCGATCGTGCCGCCTTCCTGCAAGAGCCAGCCCGCCTCGTTGATGTAAGCACCGATGACGCGGCTGGTGAAGAAGCCCGGGCCGTCATTCACCACAATGCAGGTCTTGCCCAGTTCTCGGCCGTAGGCCAGGGCGGTGGCCAGAGCTTTGGGCGAAGTTTTCTCGGCGCGGATGATCTCGAGCAGAGGCATTTTGTGAACGGGGCTAAAGAAGTGCATGCCCAGCACGTTTTCGGGACGCTTGCTCTTCGCGGCGATCGACGTGATGGGGATGGTTGAGGTGTTGCTGGCGATGATCTGCTCGGTGTTCCCCAGGGCTTCAAGCTCGGCCAGGATGGCCTGCTTGAGTTCTTGCTTTTCGAAGACCGCCTCAATCACGAGCTCGCAGCGCTCAAACCCCTCGTAGGTGAGCGTGGGGGCGATGCGACCCAGTGCGATATCGGCCTGGGCTTCGGTGATTTTCTTGCGACGCGCGGCCTTTTTGAGCAGGTCATCGATGGTGTGCATGCCCCAACCCAGCCCCGGGGCGCTGGCATCTTTAAGGCGCACGGAGGTGCCGTTGTAGGCAGCCACCTGGGCGATACCTGCTCCCATCAGGCCGGCCCCGAGTACGCCCAGACGCGAGACGTGGCGAGGTTTGACTCGCCCGTCGACCACGCGGTCTTTGTTGACCTCCTGACGCATGAAAAAGATGTTCATGAGGTGTCTGGCCTCTGGCGAGCGAACAAGCTCGGTGAAGGCTTCGCCCTCAGCGCGTAGGCCCGCGTCAAAGCCCTCGGAGAAGCCGATTTCAATGACCCTGAGAGCCTTTAGCGGAGCGGGGTAGTTGCCGCCGCTCTCTTTAAGGACCTGCTCCCGGGCCCGGCTGAAGATGAGGCGCCGAGCCGGGGTGCGGGCGGCGAGTTTGACCGGGTCGTTGAGGGCTTCCTCCAGGTTCTCACCCAGGCGTGTGCCGTTGGGGGAGGCGGAGGCCAGTTTGCGGACCATTCTCCGGGAGACATCGAGCAGGATGCCCGGGTGGACGACATCGTCGACAAGGCCGAGCTTGAGGGCTTTATGGGCGTTGATCTGGCGACCGGTGAGGATCAAGTCGAGGGCCTGGGAGAGGTCAATCTGGCGAGGCAGGCGCTGGGTACCGCCGCCTCCCGGGATAAGCCCCAGCATGACCTCGGGCAGCCCGAAGACGCTGCGCGGGTTCTCGGTGGTGATGCGTGCATCGCAGGCCAGCGCGAGCTCCAGCCCGCCGCCCAGGCAGCTGCCGTCAATGGCCGCGACCACCGGAACGCGCAGCGCTTCGAGGCGGCCCATCAGCGTCTGGCCGCGCTTGACCAGAGCGCGCAGCGCGTCGGGGTCGTGTTCATAGCCCTGCAACTCTTCGATATCGAAGCCGGCGACGAAGTTGTCGGTCTTGGCGCTGGTGATGACCACGCCTTCGATCTCTGGCGATGTTTCGAGCTCGTCGAGCAGCGCTTCAAAGCGTGCGATCATCGGGGTGGAGAGCGTGTTGACCGACTGCCCGTCGACATCGATCTCGATGTACGCCAGGCCATCTTCAATGCGAGAGCGCACAAGCGTGGGGGAGGAGGAGGCCATAAGCAGTGATCCTTCCAGGCAAGCATACAAGCGTTAAGCGCAGGCCGCAGACAAAAGAAAAGCCCCGACCGCAGTGAATGCGAGTGGGGCAATCTTTAGACACCATCAAGGCGACGACAAGTCTGCGGCAGTTAACCCGGCGAGGGGCTTAGAGCAGGTGGCCGCTCTTGGTGCGCTTGGTTTCCAGGTAGTTGTAGTTGTGCGGGTTGGGAATGGTCTTGATGGGGCGGCGCTCGTCGATGACGATACCGGCCTCTTCCAGTCCATCGACCTTGGAGGGGTTGTTGGTCATCAGGACAATGCTCTCTACGCCCAGGAGCTCCAACATTTTGGCCGAGATGCTGTAGTCGCGCAGGTCATCGTCAAAGCCCAGGTGCTCGTTGGCCTCGACGGTGTCCATACCCTGATCCTGGAGGCTGTAGGCCTTGATCTTGTTGGCCAAACCGATGCCGCGGCCCTCCTGGCGCATGTAGAGGATGATGCCGGCGTCCTGCTCGGCGATCTCTTCCAGGGCGGCGTTGAGCTGGGGGCCGCAGTCGCATTTGAGGCTGCCGAAGACGTCGCCGGTGAGGCATTCGCTATGAATGCGGGTAAGCACGCCGCGCTTTCCAGCTACGTCGCCGTGTACCACCGCGACGTGATCCTTGCCGTCGATGTCATTTTTGAAGGCCACGATGCGGAACTTCCCGTAGCGGGTGGGAAGTTCGGCGGTGGCGAAATGTTCGACGTGCACGTTCAAGGGATCGTTGGCCGAAGGGTTAGGGGGCTGAACAAAGTTGGCGGCGCTTTTTAACTTGATAGACATCGAATACTCCCATCGCGCGTGATCGTCGCGGCCTCTCCATGAGGCCACCCGTAATACACACCGATTGCCGACGGCGGGCCCGGCGTCCGAGCGCAAGACCACACCTTGTGTTTCGGCAATCGACTCCGCTGACTGCCTTGCGTACGGCAGCGTAGCCGGAGGCGTTGAACATCCCGGCGCGTGCGGCCGGGCAGAGCGCCGCGCAACCTTAGCGTGCGCTTGAACTCTGTCAACTCCGCCCTTGTCAACGGATGGTGGGACGGCGTTCTTCCCTGTCTGGCAAAAAAGAAGGGCGCCCCACCGGTGTTGAACGGGTTTTGAGCACCTTTATGGGAAGGTCAAGGCAGGAATGTCGGCCAATGAACACCCCCGGGGTGCCCCGGGGGTGTTCATTGGGTGTTCATTGGGAGGCGTGGAGGGGGGGAGACGGCACCAGGGGCGACGGTTGCCCGGGCTCAGAGGGCCATCTTGTGGGCGGGACGAGCCTGGCGCTGGAAGGTTTTTGCGGCCTGAAGCGTGGCGCGGATCGCCTCAATGGTCACCGGAACCATGTCGTTGCGATGGCCATTGAGCGCGGCGAAGTAGGTGTGACGATCGCAGCCGTGCACAATCGCAGGCGGGAAGCGATGTTTGATCAGCAGGAAGTTGAGCATCAGGCGGCCGACAATGCCGGTGCGCTCATCGAAGGGAAAGACGCGCATAAACTCCCAGTGGGCCAGGGCGGACTGACGGATGGGGTGCAGTGCGCGCAGCTCCTCCTCATACACATCCATGAACTTATGAAAGTGGTACGAGATGCTACTCGCCGGGGCCACCGTCAGGTGGTAGACGCCCGGGGAGGTGTCGCGTTTGCGGTAGCGACCGCCGGCGTCGTCGCCGGGCATGCAGAGCATCTGGTGAAGCTCGCGCAACCACTCGACGCTGAGTTCATCGCCGCGCTCGGCGCTGGCGTGAATAAAGTCGATGGCGTCATAGAGAGCGCGCAGCCCGTGTTGAGTCACACTCTCGCAGTGGGTACGACAGGGCATGCGCTCCATCGCCCGGGCGATTTCGTTGGACGAGAGCACCACGCCTTCGAGGGCGTGATCGTGGTAAAGCCAGCACAGTTTGAGGCGCTCCATAAAGCTCGGGCGCAGTTCATCAGGCATGGCGTTGTAGATCGACCGCTGGTGGTCGACTTCCAGGTAAGTCAGGTTCATGCGTGCCTCCGGTGTTCATCGCGGCGGCGGGTGTTCCCCAACACTCCAGAGCGCTCCCGGGATGAACATCGGTCTGGCCCACGGGGGACCAACCAACCTGACCCACAGGTTAGCGAGGAGCGCGGCGGGTTGCAAAAGTTTTCCGAAGTTTTTTTCGGCGTCGGCATCCGAAGCGAATATAAAGGGAGGGACCGACGTCTGCTGTGGCGAGGGGGAAGGGCGTCGATGGGATGACGTCAGCGGGTGTGGTAGGGTCTACCCTGGATGGGGGTGTTAGGCACGGTGGTCGAAGGCAGGAAGGTCGAGATGGCACGTGGCAGAGAACATACGGGGGCCCGGGCGGGGGCTGCTTCATGCGTGGTGGCGTTTCTACTGGTCGTGGTGTGGGCCGGCGAGGACGCGCGCGCGCAGACCGCGCAGGCCGAGGCTGGAAGCCAGGAGCGCAGCAGCTGCGATGTGTTTATGGAGAGCTACGCCCGCAGCGCATCGCGAAAGCTGGACCGGGCGATCTCGACGGGGGATTACGACCTGCAAGCGCTGGACGGGCTCGGCGAGACGCTCAGCCTTGATGGGGAGCTTGTGGGGTTGAACGCGCCCCTTGTCTTCGATGTATATAAAGAGGCCTCGGGGCGGGTTGCCGGGCTTGTGGATCGGCGGCGTGAGTGGACGCAGACCTACATCGTGGCGGTGGGGCGGGGCGGTCCGATTATTGTGTCGCATACCTGGCAGGCGCGGCGTTTGCGCGAGGCGGGACAGCCCTGTGAGCCCTTCACCTCGGCGGTGGAGTGGCCGGGGGTGACGGCGTCGACGGTGGATGTGGAGCCCTTTACGTTCTGGGGGCTGCGTGCCAGCTGGCGCATCCCCAGGGCCGACGATGCCAGCAGCGAGCGGGGGCTGAAGGAGGCGCTGATCTACGCGGCGAGGCGCTATGAAGGGCTGGCACCGGGGGAGGTGCAGCAGGGCTCCGGGGCACGGGTTGGAACCGGTGGCGCGCGCGACGTTACGAATGATTAAGTTGACTTAATTTTGGGGGTGATATCTCTTCGGGGAGTGCTCAGGAGCAGGAAGAGCATTCCAATCACGTATGTGTCGAATGACCATGGAGGTAGCTGCATGAAGAAGTTGACGTTGATCGGTGTGTTGATGTTCGCCCTGACGCTTCTTGCGATGCCGGCGATGGCGCAGGAAGGCGGTCGTATCCCGGGTAAGTTTGGTATTGGTCTGGGGAACGGTACGGCGGTGGGTGGTCTCTCGCTCAAAGCCTTCCAGGGCTCGACGGCGATTCAGGGGGTTATCGGTTCGCGCTGGGGATACGGCTACAATCGCTATTATCGTGACGGTGGTTTCGGAGCGAGCGTCGATCTGCTCTTCAACCAGGATGCGCTTGTGCAGGCTGACCCGCTTATTCTGGCGTGGAACCTGGGATTCGGTGGGGCGGTATCGACCTGGGGCTCCAACCGCTTGAGCGCGTTTGCCCACGGTGTGGCCGGTCTGGAGTTTATTTTTCCCTCGGTGCCCATTGACCTGGTGCTGGAACTGCGTCCGGGCATTGAGATCTACAACGGTGCATACTTCTTCGTCACCGGCGGCGCGCACATTCGCTTTTACCTCTGAGCCAGGCCGCGGTCTGAGGGGAGGTGCGACTGTGTGGCATCTTCCGCTCGGTATCCCCCGCGTTGGCTGAACGAAATAAGGTCCGCCCCCTGTGATTTTCGCGGGAGGCGGACCTTGTTTTGTCTGAGACCAGGTTAAAAACCGGAGCGGAAGGATCACCCGCCGTTAAGCCAGCGCGCCAGGCGGCGGCAGGTGCCGTAGTAGACGCGGGCGGCCTGTTCCACCACTGCGCGGGCGCCGACATCATCGGGATCGACCAGCTCTGTGGGGCGATGACGCACCGGTAGGTGGTCGGCCAGACGTGGCGAGGGGGTGGGGCGAGGGCGGCGTTTTTCCTTGCGATTTGTCGTCATAGCTGAAAGTTTAGCGCAGGCTGAGAGCCAGAAAAAGGTCGACCTTCAACCTGGAATGTCGGATGGTCGGCCGCAACTTCGACGACCGGGAGCAAGACCTATGGGTTCGACCAACCTAGCCTACGATGTGCTTAAGCGCGAGCAAGACGCGCATGGGATTTGCACCCTGACCATCGATCGGCCTGACGCGATGAACGCGCTCAATGGCGAGCTCGTCGACGCGTTGTGGGAGACCTTTTATGCGCTTCGTCACGATGACTCGGTGCGGGTGGTGATTCTCACGGCGACCGGGCGCGCCTTTTGCGCCGGGGCGGACCTGGCCGAGCGCCGCACGATGAGTGAAGCGCAGGTGCGAAAGCGCATTGACGACTACCACCAGTGTTTTAACGCTGTGGCGGAACTTCCCAAACCCACGATCTGCGCCATCAACGGCTACGCGTTCGGGGGCGGGTTGGAGTTGGCGCTGGCCTGCGACCTTCGGCTGGTCGATGAGGCGACGAAGATCGGGCTGACGGAGCTTCGTTTGGGGATCATCCCGGGCGCCGGCGGCACCCAGCGTTTGACGCGTCTTGTGGGGGCGGCGCGTGCCAAGGAGCTGATCTTTACGGCGCGCCGCCTGAGCGGCACCGAGGCTAAAGCGTACGGGCTGGTCAATGATGCGGTGCCCGGCGACCAACTCCTTGAGCGCGCCGGTGAGATCGCCGGTGAGATGTTGCTCTCGGCACCGATCGCGCTGAAGCAGGCGAAACTCGCGATTGATACCGGCGCCCAGGTCGATCTGCACTCCGGACTGGCGCTGGAGAGCGCGGCCTACGCGGTGACCTTGCCAACCGAAGATCGGTTGGAAGGTTTGGCCGCGTTTCAAGAAAAGCGCGCCCCGAAGTTTAAAGGAAAGTAAGGCGGGCGGCCCCGCGCAACTCGCAACGATGATTGAATGGAGAGCGCCGTGTTCAGGCGCAGCACCACATACCAGGGAGTAGCTATGAGTGATGTGCCCGAGACCAAAACCCCCGACTTGAGTGATCTGGATCAGCAGGTGATGGAGCGCCGTGAGGCGCTTGAGGAGGGCGGCGCCCCGAAGTATCACGAGCGGGCCGCGCAGGTCGGAAAGCTCTTTGTGCGCGAGCGCATCAAGCGTCTGCTCGACGCCGGGTTGGAAGTCGAAGACGGCGCGTTTGCCAACGTGCTCGCCGGCGATCTTCCGGCCGATGGTGTGGTCACAGGGATCGGGAAGATCGGCGGGCGGCGCGTGGCGCTGATCGCCAATGACTCCACGGTCAAGGCCGGCTCCTGGGGCTGGCGCACCGTTGAGAAGATCATTCGTATGCAGGAGACCGCCGAGAACCTGCGCATCCCGCTGATTTACCTGATCGATTCGGCCGGCGCGCGCATTACCGACCAGCTGGAGATGTTCCCCGGGCGCCGCGGTGCCGGGAAGATCTTTTATAATCAGGTGCGTCTCTCGGGCTTTATCCCCCAGGTCTGTCTGCTCTTCGGTCCTTCGGCCGCCGGCGGTGCGTACATCCCGGCCTTCTGCGATGTGGTGGTGATGGTCGATGGCAACGCCTCGATGTACCTGGGCTCGCCGCGCATGGCCGAGATGGTCATTGGCGAGAAGGTGACCCTGGAGGAGATGGGCGGCGCGAAGATGCATTGCTCCGTCTCTGGTTGTGGCGATGTGCTGGCCAAAAACGAAGATGAGGCCATCGCGTTTTGCAAAGACTACCTGGCGTACTTCCCGGCGAACTGCCATGAGCCCGCTCCGCTCAAAGAGGCGGTGGAGCCTCAGCCGCAGAAGAAGACGCTCGATGAGTTGATTCCGGTCAACCAGAACAAGCCCTTCGATATGCGCAAGGTCATCCATCATCTGGTGGACGACTCGGAGTTTCTGGAGATCAAGAAGAAGTTCGCCCAGGAGCTGCTCACCGGCTTTGCGCGCATCGGCGGTCGACCGGTGGGCATCATCGCCAGCCAGCCCAAGTGGAAGGGGGGCGTGCTCTTTGTGGACTCGGCCGATAAGGGCGCGCGCTTTATCTCGTTGTGCGATGCGTTCAACATCCCGCTGGTGTTTCTGGCCGATGTGCCTGGCTTTATGATCGGCACTAAGGTGGAGCGGGAGGGCATCATTCGCCACGGCGCGAAGTTGATCTCGGCGATGAGCGCGGCGACGGTGCCCAAGATCTCGGTGGTGGTGCGCAAGGCGTATGGTGCCGGGCTCTACGCGATGTGCGGGCCGGGCTTTGAGCCGGACGCCTGCCTGGCGCTGCCCGAGTCGATGATCGCGGTGATGGGGCCGGAGGCGGCCGTCAACGCCGTGTACGCGCGGAAGATCGAGGCGATGCCCGAGGATGAGCGCCCGGCCTACGTCGAGCAGCTTCGACAGGAGTATAAAGAAGATATCGACATCTACCGCCTGGCCAGCGAGCTTGTGGTCGATGAGATCATCACCAAGCATCAACTTCGCGATGAGCTCAAGCGCCGCCTGGCGGTCTACCAGACCAAGAAGAAGGACTGGCCCGACAAGAAGCACGGTGTGATTCCGGTGTGAGTGCGGGTTCGGTCGGGGCAGATGCCCCGCTTTATAGTGACGCAACTGTGCAAGACGAGGGTTCGATGTCGCAGAGCGACCAGGCCGATAGGCCGACGCAGGAAGAGGCAATCGCCGCCATTGATGAGTTGATCGCCCAGGGGCAGCTTCAGGAGGCCGAGCAGGCCATTGAGCAAGCGCTGGAGACCTATGGCAGCGATGATACGCTGCTGGTCTTGCGTGCGGAGTTGGCGCTTGAGGGGGGTGACGCTCAGGAGTGTGTGTTCGCGGTTCAGGACGCGCTCAAGCGCGTGGAGAGCGACGAGGCGCGCGCGCAGCTTCTGGCTTTTGAGGGCTATGCCCACTATGAGGCTGACGCCTTTGAAGAGGCACGTGCGGCGTTTAACGCGGCGGTGCGCGCCGATGGGGAGTTGTGGACGGCCGTGGTGGGCCGGGCGATGGTGCACGAGTCGCTGGGCTTCTTCCGCGCTGCACTGCTGGACGTGGCCCGTGCCATTGAGCTTGATGGCGAGGAGGCGCAGCCCTATGCGATCCGCGGCAACATCATGCTCACCAGCGGCAACGCCGCCCAGGCTGAGCCGGACTTCCGCAAAGCCGTGGAGCTTGATGCGGCCGATGAGGAGTCGCGTCTGACGCTGGCGCGCATCCTCTCGCTGGCCAAGAAGTCCTCGGAGGCCATTGAGGTGCTTGAGCCCCTGGTCGATGAGGGCGAAGATCCCGATCTGATCGCGCCGGCGGCGCTTTTGCGCAGCCAGCTCTCGCTGACCCTCGGCAGCACCGCGGCGGCCAGCGAAGATGCGCAGCGGGCCATGGAGCTGTGGCCTGATAAGCCCTGGGGATACCTGCAGCTGGCAGCCTGTCACCTGACCGCTGCGCAGGCCGAAGATGCGATCGTCGCGCTCAAGACTGCCGAAGAGCTCGCCGGTGATATTCGCGATGTGCCGGACATCTACGCTCTGCGGGCCTCGGCCTACGACATGCTCGAGAAGCCGGAGAAGGCCCGCGCGCTGCGTGAAGAAGCCGAGGGCAGCCCGCGTCTTCCCGGTGTGGTCTATGGCGAGGTGCTCAATCCGGTGCGCAACATTCCCATCAACCCCAGCAAGCCCATCGATGTCAGAGGGCTGCTCACGGAACTCTTCGGGCATCCGAGCAAAGCGCCGGCGGGTTACGAGAAGGCCATCCGCGATGTGGTGGATCGCCTCCCCGAGATTGTGGCGCAGAACCCCGGGGTGGGGCGCATTCAGATTGAACTTCCGCAGGTTGAGGGCATGAGTGGTCCGCCCCGCAGCCTGATCGTCCAGGTCAATCAGCCCCAGGGGCAGGTGCCGCGGTCGGAGGCCTGATGAGCGATGTGTTTGAAGATGTGCTCTTTGAGGGCGACGCGCTTCGAGTCACACTTCGGGTCGACGCGTCGGGTCAGGCCAGCGTGCTGCTGGAGAGTGAGCCCGGCGGCCCGGACCTCTCGGTGGAGGATGAGGTCATCGTGGTTGGCAACGGCCAGGGCTGTCCGCTTGAGGTGCAGAGCCCGCAGCGCGCCGTGGCTGCGCTGGGCTCGGAAGACCAGCTCGCCACGGGCACCTACGCGCTGATGGTGCGGGTGCACGAATTCTTTGAAGGCTGGGAGTTCGGCGAGGACTGAGAAAGCGTCAGTTTCCCACGACGTGAAGACACCCGGACGCGAGACCTGTCAGCGGCGCACGACCACCGCGACGGTCTCGCGTTTTTCTTCGGCCCAGCGCTCTTTGTACTCCATATCGGTGCCCAGGTCGTAGTGGGCCACGCCCTCCTCACAGAGGTGCTCGATCATGGCCATCTGCGCCAGGCTTCCCGGTGAGACGTCGCGGAAGTCGTCGTGGTAGCTCATCTGCAGACCGCGGAAGGCGTTATTGAAGACCCCCCCGAAGCAGTAGGCGATGTCGACGCCGTCGAGGGTCACAAACAGAAAACGCAGCGCGTCGCGGCGCGCAAGCCTCGGGAGCATGTCGCGGTAGAAGACTTTCATCGGGCCGTCGATGATGCCGGTGTCGGCTTCCCCTTTCCAGCTGAGGCGTTCAAGCTCCAGGGCGCGGTCGAGCAGGGCGTGGGCCTGGTTCTCGGGTTCAATGCTGTGATGGTACTCCAGGGTGAGGCCGCGCTCGTCGGCGCGCCGCTGGATGCGCCGCAGGTTGGCGCGAAACTTCGAGGTGCGCCGGCGCATAAAGCCCTCGATGCCCTCCTCCAGGCTGGCCACCCGCCGCACTGAAGAGGGCCCCAGACCGAGCGAATAATGGCGGCGAAAGCCCAGAATCAGATGATCGAAATGCAGGGAGTCGGGAACAATTCCGGAGAGAAAGAGGATGTTCCAGGCAGGCATCTGGCCGCGGGCCTGCTCGATGAAGTTGGCGATGAGTCCCTCGACGTCGGCACCGGCAAAAGGGCAGGCCAGCGCCCAGCTCGCTTCCAGCGGGTGGAGGTAGGTGCCCAGGCTATGGTCGCTTCCCACGCCCAGGGCCACAAAGCCCTTCTCGCACTCGCGGGCCCACAGGGTGTGAGCCGGTAAGAAGGCGCGCCAGGCCGGTAATATCCAGAACGACGACGAGCAGAAGTGGTCAATCTGCGGTGTCGCGGCGATAGCAGCGTCGAACTCATCGGCACGCTGCTCCATGTCTTCGGCGGTGATCTCACGCATCTCGACCTCTTGACTTTCAGTGAGCCCCTCTCTAAAGCTAAGCCGGTTGTGCACCGAGCCAAAGCTCACCGATCGCGATCGGTGCAAGTCTCTTCCAAAGAACGGGGAAGTTCCATGGATTTGAGCCGGGCGAAGTACATTTTGCCAAATATGTTCACCCTTTCGAGCATCGTCGCCGGGATGTATAGCATCCAGCTCTCGACGACGGCCACCGGGGTCGAGGAGATGACGCTGGCCGCCTGGCTGGTGATGGTCTCGATGGTCTGCGACACCTGCGATGGACGCGTGGCGCGGCTGACGCGTACCGAGAGCGAGTTCGGGGTGCAACTCGATAGCCTGGCCGATGCGATCAGCTTCGGGGTGGCGCCGGGGTTTCTGCTCTACAACTGGGGCTTGAGCGAGCTGGGGCTTGCGGGGCTTTTGCTGGCCAGCGCTTATACCGCGGGCACGGTCCTGCGTCTGGCGCGCTTTAATGTCATGGCGCATCAGAGCGAAGGTCCGGCGCGTTATTTTCTGGGGCTCCCCTCACCGCTGGCTGCCGGGATGGTGGCCTCGCTGGTGCTGGCGCATGTCTCGTTTAGCGGCCAGATCGCCACTGGAGCCTCCGAAAGTGTGGCGGCGGTGGCGCTGTTGTTGGGCGGTTTGATGGTGAGTAACGTGCGTTATCGCACGTTTAAAGACGTGAAATTCCGCGGTCCGGCGGCCCTGGTTCTGGTGCTGCTCCTGGCGGCGGTGACCGCCCTGGCGGTGGTCTATAAGGCCGGGGTGGCGCTGGTGGTGGTGACCGCAGTCTACATCGTGGTGGGACTCTGCGGCGGGTTGCTCAACCTGGGACGCAATGTGCTCGGCGGGGCCAGCGATGACGACGGGGCGGACGGCGTATTGCAAGACCTGCGTGACAGCGAGCGATAAGTCCGGCGGGAACGTTGTATGGATGTGACGCGAAACGGCGTGCCCCGGATAAGGGGCGCGCCGTTTTCGTAGGAAGTTCGGTGTGAAGAAGGTTGCTCTACCCCCCTGCACATGCGCTATCGTGGCTATTAATCCTGCGAGTCGATGACCTTATAGGAAGGCGATGAATATGATGACGATCAATAGAATGTGGCGCGTCTGCGCGGCGGCGATGGTGGTGGGCGTATGTGCGGTGGGGTGCAGTGATGATCCGGATCCGATCGACACTGCTGATGTTCAGGAGGATGCGGGCCAGGACGCCCATGATAGCGGGGATTCAGGCGATGTCGGCGATCCGGAAAGCTGGGCATGTTCGGGAGAGCCGTGTGTGATCGACGAGCCCTACCTGCCGGTGCCACAGCAGGACGGCGTCGATCCGCAGGGAGGCGCTGCGCCTGAAGATGCACCCGGAGCGGGGCAGGCCCGGCTCTGGCGTGTGGGTGAGGAGGGCACCGGATTTTCGGGCGTCTGGAGTCACTGTCGTGAGGGCGACTATATTCTTAGTAACGCCGAGATTCGCGTCTGCATCCAGGGAACCAGCACCAACCGCTATGAGACGTTTACAGGCGGCAAGCTCGTCGACGCACAGCGCGTCGATCAGACCGGCGAAGATGTTCTCGACATGGTCATGACCCTGGTTGAGTTTGGCACGGCCACCGCTGATAAGGTCGAGGTGGTGCGCGATGGCAGTGACGGCGGGGTGGCCGTGCTGCGTGTGACGGGCGCCGATGTGGAGCTTGCGCATCTGGCCGGCGTCCTCGGTCAGCGCTTTGGCGCGCGGGTGGGGCTGGAGGTCATCACCGAGTATCGGCTGGCCCCGGACACCACCCATGTGGAGATCGTGACCTTTGCGCGCTCCGCCGGCGATCGTGTCGTGTCGCAACAACTCGGGAGTTGGTTGGCCTACGGCGACCGCGCACGCCCCTGGACGCCCGACAAGGGCTTTGGCGTGGGACGCGGCGCGATGCCCTGGATCGCCGGGGTGGGGGCCGGTCGAAGCTTCGGGCTGGTCTTTGAAGAGAGCGCTTCACCCCTGGGGGTGGCCTCCTCTCAGGACATTCCCTGGGCAGAGATGCGGATGTTCAGCGGACAGATCCCGCGTGATGAGCCCGCCGTGTTGCGCCACTTCTTTGTGGTCGGGGATGGCACGTTGGACTCGGTGCGCCGTCAGGCCGCGCAACTTCGCGGCGAGGAGCCGGGCTGGCAGGAGGTTGCCCTGAGCGTGGTCGATGCCGGCGGTACTCCTGTTGAAGGCGTCGAGATCTACATCACCTCTGGCGAAAGCGCCCTTACCGTGGTCACGACCGACGCCACGGGCCAGGCCACCGCGCTTCTCGATGAGGGAGGAGGGTACACCGCCGAATTGCGCGACTTCGCCGGACCGCTCACCCTCTCTCGCGCGTTCGAGGTCGATGGTGAAGACGTCGTCTTTGAGATCAGCGAGGTCGGCGCAATCGAACTGGAAGTTCGCGATGAAACCAGCGGTGAGCTGCTCCCGTCCCGAGCGCGCTTTGTGGGCGACGGTGCTGACTTCACCCTTTATGTCGAAGACGGCACGTTGAACTCGGCGGTTCCGGCCGGCACCTACCAGCTCGTGCTTACGCGAGGCTCGGAGTACGACGTTACCGTGCTCGATGTGGAGATCCTCGCCGGAGAGACCGCCGAGTACAGCGCCACACTTCTGCACGGCGTCAATACCGAGGGGTGGATCAGCGCGGACTTCCACCAGCATATGGAGCCGAGCATCGACAGCGAGGTGCACGTGCGTGACCGCGTCCTGGAGAACGTCACCCAGGGCCTGGAGCTTGTCGTGCCCACCGACCACGAGGTCGTCACAGATCTGAGCGGGGTCATCGCCGAGATGGGCCTTGGCGACTATGTCTCCACCTTCCCCGGGCTGGAGATCTCCCCGGTCTACTCGCACTTCAACCTCTATCCCTTCCCCTACAACCCGGATCGTCGTGGTCGAGGCTCCATTGAGCTCGCCTATCAGGATGAGACTGATGGGGAGGTCTACTTCCGCCGGATCCCCGAGATCGTGGAGATTGCTCGCCAACTTGAGAATCCGCCTCTGGTGCAGATGAATCACCCGCGCAGTAACTCCGGGATGTTCAAGCACGTGCGCTACAATCCGGAGCTCGGGCCCGACGCGGTCACTCACGAGGATTTTGTGGCCGACATAGACGCGGTGGAGGTGATCAATCGCTTTGGCGACGCCTGCGCGGTACTCGCTGACTGGAGCGGGTTGCTCAACAGCGGGCGTCGTGTCACCGGCCTCGGGAACTCCGACAGCCACCGCGCCAATGGCGAGGCGGGGGTGCCGCGCAACTTCCTGTGCATCGACGCCGCCCCCGGTGAGATTGAGGCCGATGAGGCCAAAGCCATGCTGCTCGCTCAGCGCGTGACGGTGGGCTCCCATGCCTTTATTGACTTCAGCGACGGGAAGATCCCCGGCGATGAGATCGAGGCTCAGAGCGGTGAGACGCTCAGCTTTGGCGTGCGCGTGCAGACCCCGAACTGGTCGCAGGTTGAGCGCTTGTTTGTGATCGTCAACGGTTCGGTGGTGGAGACCCTGGAACGCAGCGCTGAGGCCGGCGCGCGCTTCGACTTCGATGAGACGATCGAACTCAGCTTTGAGGAAGATTCCTGGGTGGTCTTCTGGTTCGATGGCCCCTCGCCCTCCGGGACGGTGAACTACGGGGAGCGTACGCTGGGCTTTACCAACCCGGTTTATGTGAAGGTCAGCGGTGAAGACGCCTGGCAGGCTCCGGGCCCGCGTGCCATGAATCTGGACGCGATCAATACCGGCTACTGCGAAGATTGATAGGTCGTGCTGCCTGGCCGGGTGATGGTTTGATGGTGTCTCGCTGCGCGAGAGTTGTGGATGTTGCAGAAGGTCAAAGAACAGGTCGACGGTGCGCTTATCGAGACGATCCGCCAGGATGTCTGGGAGCGTATCCGCACGATGGATGCCGGGCAGAACGACTACGGCTACGATCCTTTCGGGTTTGAGCCGGAGTTTCTCAAGTATGTGGCACCGCCGGCCATCGCGCTCTACCGGCACTATTTTCGGGTGGAGACGTTCGGGATTGAGAACATCCCGGAGTCCGGTCCGGTGCTGCTGGTGGCCAACCATACCGGGCAGATTCCACTCGACGGGATGATGATCGCCACGGCCGCGCTCATCGACCGTACGCCGCCCCGGATGGTGCGCAGCATGGTGGAGCGCTGGGTGCCCTCGTTGCCCTTTATCTCCAAGATCTTCGCGCGCGCCGGCCAGGTGGTGGGCACGCGCGAGAACGCGCGCATCTTGCTGCGGCGGGGAGGCTGCATCCTCGTCTTTCCGGAAGGGCAGCGCGGCATCAACAAGACCTACGATAGGGCCTATCAGCTTCAGGAGTTCGGGCTGGGCTTTATGCGTCTGGCGCTGGCCACAGGCACCCCCATTGTGCCGGTGAGTGTGGTGGGGGCCGAGGAGCAGATGCCGGCGATTTACGATGTGAAGTCGCTGGCGAAGTTGCTGGGAATGCCGGCCTTTCCAATCACGCCGACCTGGCCTTTGCTCGGACCGCTGGGGGCGTTGCCGCTGCCGGTGAAGTACCGCATCTACTTCGGCGAGCCGCTGCGTTTTGAGGGCGACCCGGACGAAGAAGATCGCGTGGTAGGCGGACATGTCGAGCGGGTGCGTGAGGCCATCTCTCAGATGATCGATCGCGGGCTTGAGGAGCGTCGGGGGGTGTTCTTTTGAAGCAGCGCAGCCGACGCCCGCGTAAAGAGCGGGTCCTTATTACCGGGATCGGAGGTAACCTGGGACGGGCGGTCGCTCGCCGATTGCATCGCCGCTTTGAGGTGGTGGGCATCGATCGGCGTTCGGTGCGTCATATGCCCAAAGATGTCGATATCGAGCAGGTCGATATTCGCCGTCGCCGTGTTGAAGATGTGTTTCGACGCCAGCGCCTTGATGCGGTGGTGCATCTTAACATCATGCACGATCCCAGAAGTCGTCAGGACGAACATCATCAGTTCAATATCGTGGGCACCCAGAAGATCTTCGAACTCTGCGCCGAGCATCGCGTGCCCAAGGTCGTGGTTCTTTCCAGCGCCGATGTGTACGGGCCGGACCCGCGCAACGATCAGTTTTTGAAAGAAGATGCAGCTTTGATGGGAGGTCAGAAGTTCGAGGCAATTCGCGACCTGATCGCGCTCGATATGTTCTGCAACACCTTCTTCTGGCGCCATCCTGAGATCGAGACGGTGATTCTGCGTCCGGTTCATATCGTGGGACGCGTGAATAATGCGCCGAGTCGGTATCTGCGCCTGGAGCGGCCGCCCACGATTATGGGCTTTGATCCAATGGTGCAGCTGATCCACGTGGAGGATGTGGTCAGCGCCATTGAGAAGGCGCTCACGCCGGGAATCCGCGGGGTCTTCAACCTGGCGGGCCCTTCGCCGGTGCCTCTGTCTTTCATTCTGGATCGGCTGGGACGTGAGCCGCGCCCGATGCCCGAGCCTCTGCTGAAGATGATGCTGAGCACGGCGTGGTCTCTGAAGATCAGCGACTGGCCGGTGCCGGAGCTCGATCATATCAAGTACGTCTGCATGGTCGATGATAGCCTGGCGCGCAACCAGCTGGGTTTTGCACCTTCGCATGACCTTGAGTCGATTCTCTATGAGCTTCGACCCGGGCAGAGGCCCTGAGACTGCCTCCATAGACGCATGGAGGGGGCCTCCCGGTGGGTTCTGCTTCACTGGATGGAACGTGGCCCATCGTGGGTATCCTCATTGAACCAGTGAAGTGTGGGGTGTTAGTTACGTTTTTTTACGGGACATGATGAATTCGTGTCTTTATAATCTTGCGCAATGATGCTTGTATCGTCGGTCTTCATGACACGACCCGAACGGGGGAAGTAATGGAGTGACGAGGGCGAAGTGCCATGTGGTTCGTGGCATGCTTGAAGCTGATGAAGAATTGCATTCTCTTGTTTTTTGCGCGTGGGGCCTGACCTTCAGGCAACACACTGCGCAGATCATGACGAGTGCGATGTAGGTTCGCAAAATGACGTGGATGGGGGCTGCAATGTGGCGAGGCGAGTAGCGATGAATCTCAAGAAAGACGTTTATACGACGTTTGAGGCGGCCAAGATTTGCAACGCCAACATCACCTCGATCAAGAACTGGATCGAGCAAGGCGAGCTTCGCGCGTTTCGTACCCCCGGCGGTCACTTTCGTATTGAGCGTCAGGTGCTTGATGATTTTCTTTCGCGCCACCGTATGCCCAACCCCTTTGCGCAACAACGTCAGCGGCGGGTGCTGGTCGTGCACTCCGATGCGGGGCTGGAGGCGCGGGTTCGGGCGCGTTTCGGCGATGAAATCGACTACGACGTCAGTGGTGATGCGGTCGACGCATTGCTGAAGATCGGGCAGTGGCAGCCCGATGTGGCGGTGCTCGATAGTGAGCTTCAGGGGCTTGATGTGCTCGCCCTGTGCAAACGCGTCAGGGAGCATGAAGAGTTGCAGGGGATGATGATGGTCGTGATCTGCGGCGATGACGCCGTGGAGGCGATGAATTTTCGCGGCGCCGGAGCGCGCTGGGTGGTCGCACGCAGCGAGGGCGAAGACGCCGTGATGGAAGCGCTACGTCGCGCGTTGCTCTAGTCGAGCTGGACATCTTTGCAGAGATGAAAAAAGCCCGCGTCCTCCGGAGAGGACGCGGGCTTCTTCATGTCAGGTCGACATGCCGGAACCAGCCGGCAAATCAGATGCGGCGCGCTTTGATGGTGATGGCATCGCCGGCAATATCGTCGCTGACGATCTCAAAGCCGGCGCGTTCCAGGCGTTTGTGCAGCTCGTCGCGGGAGAACCAGTGGAAGCGGGTCGGAATCTCGGCGGCGCGCTTGGCAAAACGACGCAGCATGCCCTCACCGAGGATGAAGGTGCCGATCACGCAGATGCCACCGGGCTCCAGGATGCGCGCAAAGTTGCGCAGAGCCTCATCGATGTCGTTGAGCAGGTGCAGGGTGCCGGCGCAGTGAAGACGGTTGAACGAGGCGCGGCTCACCGGGATACGGGTGGCGTCGCCGCGGATCAAGAAGACCCGGCCATCAAGGTTCTCGCGGCGGATGTTACGGCGGGCTGTTTCGAGCATCGGCCAGGAGAGATCCATGCCGACGACCAGGGGAAGATCCCCGCCGGTTTCACGCGTCTCGGCCAGGCCGATGCGCTGGGCAAAGTAGCGGGTGAAGTTGCCGGTGCCGCATCCCACGTCAATCAGGCGAGTCTCTGCGCCGAAGTCGAGGTAGTCGGCGGCCAGGCGGTACTCTTCGCGCATGGTGCGCTCGCTGACCACCCCGGTGAGACGCGGACGCATGATCTCTTCGTAAAACTGGGCGTAGAATTTGGTCTCCATCAATTTCTGGGTGACGGAGCGGTCCGGGGCGTGGGGAGGCGCCAGATCGGCCACGTCATCCTGGAGATTGAACTGACGCTGGCAGGCCTCACAGGTGATGGTGGTCAGGCTGACCTCGAAGGTGTCATGGCCACAGGCCGGACAGCGCAGCGTGCTGATGAAGCGCTCGCGGAGCGAAGGCAGAGCGGTTGAGGCCGCTGCCTTCCCGGGCGCGCTGGCTTCGTCGACGCTTCCTCCGGTGGCGCTGGCTTTGGTGCTCTCGTCGGAAGCTTTCCCGGGAGTGATGTTCTCGACGACGTCAGTGATCGGTGCTTTCTTCGCTTCGGCTTTCTTCGCTTCGGCTTTCTTCGCTTCGGCCTTCTTCGCTTCGGCCTTCTTCGCTTCGGCCTTCTTCGCTTCGGCTTTCTTCGCTTCGGCCTTCTTCGCTTCGGCCTTCTTCGCTTCGGCTTTTTTCGGCTGAGCTTTTTCGGGGGAGCTCGTTTTCTTTGCGTTGGCGCGTGATGGCGAGGGAGCGGCCTCGCGGTCGACCAGACGCTGGACGCTGCTGAGGATCGTGGCAGCTTTTTTGGCACCGACGCCGTTGAGCTCGGTTAAGCCGCCCTCGCGGGCCAGTTTGAGGAGCGCCGGAAGATCGCGCACGCCGTGGTCAGAGTAGAGCTCATCAGCCAGCGCGGGACCTACAAAACGTACGCGGGTCAGCTCATTGAGGACGTCTTCTTTTTTCTTGGCCATGGGTCAAAACCTTTGCGTCGATCCAGCTCATCAGCAAGTCAAATTAGGCGATGTGGTCGCGCCGGGCTCAGCCAGCGTGCAGCTGGCCGGGGAGAGGTATCGCCCATATACGTCGACATACGGCGCAGAAGCATAACTCCCGGCCGCTATAAGACAAGGTGTTGACGCATTGCGTCAAGTGCAGCTGACCGCTCGTCGGTCGGTGCTCAGGGTTTGCGCGGCCGGCCGTGGCTCAGGAGAGGCTGGAGATGCTCTTCGATCAGGGCGTCGCAGTCGTCGAGGGTCATGGCGCGCACCCAGATATTCTGGGGGTAGATGGCGACCGTGCCGCCATCAACGTGGCACCAGCCCAGGCATTCGGTGCGGGTGATCCAGATGCGGGAGAGCATGCCGTGGGCTTCAATCCAGCCGCGCAACTTCTGGTAGATGGCCTCGGCGTCACCGCTGGCGCAGCTGGGCAGAGCAGACTTATGACGTTGGTTGACGCAAACCAGCAGGTGAGCAAGGCAAAAGGAGGTGTCGACAGGCTTCATGGCGAACAACGGGGTCGAGATCAGGCCTCGGGACGGCGCGCGCGAGCGACGCGGTCGTGTCCGGCCAGATCGGGTAGAATCGCAATCTCCTCAAAACCGGCGTCTTCTAAAAGCTCGCTGACCGCTGACCCCTGGCGGTATCCGATCTCGAGGAGAAGAAAAGCGCCCGGCTTAAGAGCATCGAAACTTGCCGGGATCAGGCGCCGCACGATATCGAGGCCGTCCTCTCCGGAGAATAAGGCGCCCTCGGGTTCAAAGTCGCGCACATCGCGCATCAGCTGCTCGCGCTCCGCAGTGCCGATATAAGGCGGGTTGCTCACCAGCATATCGAGCGTATGCCACTCGGCGGGGAGCGCATCGAGCAGATCGCCCTGGAAGAACGACACGCGATCGGAAAGGTCCAGGGCGTCTGCGTTTTCTTTTGCGAGTTCGAGGGTGGGTCTGGCGAGGTCGGTGGCGGCGAGGTCCAGATCGGGGCGTTCGCTGGCCAGTGCCAGTGCGATGGCCCCGGTGCCGGTTCCGATGTCAGCCACGCGCAGCCGCGTGCCCTCATCGGCCTCCGGAAGACGTTTGAGCGCGGCCTCCACCAGCGTCTCGGTATCGGGACGGGGAATCAGCGCGCGGGCATCCGTTTTGAGCGTGATGCTCCAGAAGTCACGCTCGCCAGTGATGTAAGCTACCGGTTCGCCGGTGGCGCGGCGCTTGATCATGGCGCGGTAGGTAGCCAGTTCGCTCTCGATCAGCGGGCGGTCGAACTGGGCATAGAGCTGAATCCGCGGAAGATCCAACGCGTACGAGAGCAGCACCTCGGCGTCGACCCGCGGTGAGTCGATGCCGCGCTCACCGAGGAAGTCGGTGGTCCAGCGCAAGATCTTGAGGATGGTCCAGGGGGGGCCGAGTTTCTCGGAGGTGCTCATAGGATACTGTCGCGCAGAAGGGGGGAGTCAGGCCCGAAGGGGCACGTCGTTTGCGGCCCTCCTGATAGTCGAGATCGGCGCGGCTGAAAAGGCTGAGAGCTTGACGTGATTCGACCTCGGGCTTAAGGTTCGCCCGGATCGGTGCGCGTGATGCGCGTCTGTCAAGCGCCGCGCATCACCCTCATACCTCGGGTGCGGAGCGTTAGTGGTATCCCGAATGATTCAAGTTTGATCGTTTTACGATCTTTGAAGGAGTGCATATGGCTCGCGTTACCGTTGAAGACTGCCTTGAGCATATTGAAAACCGATTCGCGCTGGTGATGCTTGCCACCCAGCGTGCGCGTGAGCTGCGTCGCAGCAACGACCGCATCTTCCCCTCGTCGAACAAAGAGGCGGTGCACTCGCTGCGCGAGATCGGCGCGGGTTTCGTGCGCTTTGATGAGAAGAGCAAGCGCAAGCTCTCCAAGGCGCTGGGGCACGACGAGCTGGCCGCCGAGCAGGCCGAGAAAGGCTAAGCAGGTTTGCGGCGAGGAGTGATCTAAGGCTCCTCGCCGCATGACGTTCAGGCTTTGCCGGTGTCTCGACCGGGGAGCCCGCCGAGCAGGCGCCAGTCGTCGACGTTGAGCTCGCTTCCACGTAAAAAACGAAGCAGCAGGCGCTCATGGTCAGGTTGGCGGTGCCGGGAGAGCAGCCGAAAGGCGTCGACCACGCTGTCAAAGCAGCGGGTGAGCTCTTCGAAGATGATATGAAAAGCGCCGCCGGGTTGTTTGTAGGCCATCAGTTCGCCCAGGCGGCTGTAGGCGACGCGACCCATGTCACGGTAGTAGCCTGATTTGACGGGTGTGCGGTTCAGGCGCTCTTCGAAAAAGCCGCATGAGAAGAGGCTCGCATCACCCAGGCGCCGGTAGGCGTCGATGCGGCGCTCGCCAGCGGCGCTCATGGCCTCGCCGAGGATGAAGGCCGCGGGTTTCTCAAAGCCGATGGTCTGGGTACTCTCGGCCGTGCTGCGTGCGAAGCCTTCGAGGAGATGGACCAGGTAGGTCTGGGTCTCGTCGGCAGTGGTGAGCTCCAGGGCGTCGAAGGCATGAGCAAGCTCGGCGCGGAAGTAGTGGAGCAGGTTAGCGACCTGTTGGATGTTCGGCGAATCCGTCATGCAATACCTCCCGGACTCAAGAGTTGTGCCGGGGCAGCGCGATATCACACAGCCCGGCGTGGTCGTCGGTCCCCCGGCGGATAGACAAGCATAGCGCGAGGTGGAGGCGGTGGCACGAAAAAGGTCGCAAGGTCGCGTAGTTGCGACTTTTTTGAGCATGGTGGTGCTGAGCCTTGTGGCGATGGTGGTCGTAGCGCCAGCGGCCGCACAGCCGGCCGAGCCGGCCCGCAGTGTGGCCTGGCAGTTTGAAGGGGAGGCTGCCGAGGCGGTGATCGAGGGGGTGGCGCAGGCGCTTTCGACAGAGCGTTCGCGTCATCTTCTAACCCCACAGGACGTAGAGGCGCGGGTTCGCGCGCAGGTTCGACCCTGGCCGAGCTGTGCGCTGGGGGTGGAGCCCTGCGGTTCGGCCACGGCGCTGGCGATGGACGCGCTGGGGGTGGAGCTCCTGGTGCGGGTGGAGGTCGTGCGACAGGCGCGTCAGTTAGAAGTTAACTACGAGATTGTGGACTGGCGAGGGGCCCAGGTCTCAAGCGGCAGCATAAGCAAGGGCGAGGGGCGAGAGGCGGGCTTTGAGCTTGTGCGCGAGCTTTTTGATGCCTCCGGGGTGATTTCGGTGGAAAGTGAGCCGGCCGGAGCGCAGGTGTGGCTGGATGGCGAGGTGGTCGGCCAGACGCCCTGGAGCGGCCAGCGTGCGGTGGGGCGCTATGCGTATCGTCTTATTCTGGAGGGGTATGAGCGGGTTGATGGCCACGTGGAGCTCGGCAGTGGTGAGGCGGTACGCCTGAGCGAGTCGTTGGAGGAGCTTCCCGGGAGGTTGCGGGTGCTGGGCGCGCCGGACAGCGCCGAGATCTGGATTCAGGACGCTCCGATGGGGCGCGCCGCCGAGCTTCTGGAGCTTCCGGCCGGACGTTACGCCGTGGAGGTTCGTGCCGAGGGTTATGAGCCCCTGACTCAGGTGGTCGATGTGGCCCCGGCGCGGCTGACCGAGACGACGGTGACGATGGCCAACCAGAGCAGCCTGCTGCGGGAGATCGACGTGGCTGCGCTGGTGGCCAACCGCCTTCATGTGAGCGTGGGAGGGGAGCTGGGCTTTCATAGCAGTTCGCCGCGTCAGACCCGCGGGAATCTTGACGGGTTGGAGTACAGCTTTGAGGGATGGAGTGAGCAGGGGAGGTCGGCGCCGCGCTCACGGCGTACGCTGGGAGCCGGGGGCATTCGACTCGACGCGATCTGGGAGGGGGAGCTCCTGGGGATGACGCTGCTCTCGCTGAGTTATGCCGGTGGGGGCGTGAACGAGGAGGCTGAGCTCTGGACGCGGCCGGGCGGAGGGAGCGTTGTGGCCGAGGTGGAGCGACGGGAGCTCATCTCGCTTCGTCCCCTGCAGCTTCGCTACCGGATGATCTGGCAGAACCTGGTGCCCCATGCTGAGGCCGGCCTGGGGGTGAACTGGGAGCGGCTGCGGGCGCGGCCGGTCGGCAGTGAGGCTTCAGTGATCCTCTCGCAGGCGCGGGCCTTCTGGTCGTTGGGAGCCGGGGTTCGCTACCATTTCGATCCGCGCTGGTCGGTGGGCGTGAGCTACCGCACCGAGATCTACCTGGGACGCGAGCAGGGCGCACAGCACCTCTTCGGCGTGATGGTCGGAGCGGGTATCCCGCAGATTCCCGGCCTCAGCCCCCAACCTCCGGAGCAGCTATGAGCATCAGGCGATGGATGTCAGTGGCGAGTGTGTCGTGGATGGGCATGTGGCTCGTTGCGATGAGTCCGGCGATGGCGCAGGAGCCGGGGAGTGAGGCCGCGGCGAGTACCACGGTCGAGGTTGTTGATGAAGCGCAAGGCCTTGAGAAACAAGGTGAATCTGTTGGTGGTGGTGAGCGCTCCGAGGCCTATGAGGCGATCCTTGCTCAGGGGACGTCAGCTTATAACGGGGGCGACTATGAGACGGCGCGTCAACGCTTTATTGAGGCTGTGCAGGTGCTTGCTGAGAGGGCCGAGGCCTATCGCAACCTGGCGCGGGCGAACTTCTGGATGGAGCGTTACGCCGAGGCGACCCATCATTACGACCATTATTTGAGGCTTGCTCCGCAGGCGTCGGACAGCGAGCAGATACGTTCGGAGCGCCGGATGGCGGCGACCCAGGCCGGTGGTGAGGGTTACGTGGTGCCCGGCTCGCAGCGTCAGGCGCTCGACGCGCTGGAGCGGGAGCTGAACCGTGGTCAGGCGCTTACGGCGTCGGGCGGCGGAGCCTACGGGCTTTACCGCACGGTGTTGCGCATGGGCTATGCGGCCCCGGAGCTCGGGAGCGTGCAGGCGCGCCTGGCGCAGCGTCTGCTCGATGAGCATGACGCACGCCTTCTGGGGCAGGCCTCCGGGCTTGTTCCGACGCTGACCCAGGCCGACTGGGCGGTGCAGCGTGAGCGCCTGCAACTGGCCTCGGAGTTGGCCATGGATGAGCTTGTGGCCGATATGGTCGAGCGGCGTCTGATGGTGGTGGAGGCAGCCGAAGCGCTTGTGGACGGCCGCTATGAGCGGGCAGCAAGGCGTGCGGGGGAGGCCGCAGAGGCCAATCCTGATCTTCGCTTTGTGGGGTTTTACCGGGTGGCAGCGCTGGCCGCCGGCGCGCAGCCAGCCGAGGCCCTCACCGAGCTGGATCGTTTTCGAGCGCAGGCCGGCTGGGATGAGGCGACGGACGCGCGCGCCGGGGTGCTGCGCGCCCAGCTTTTGCAGGCGCTGGGGCGCTATGAGGAGGCGGCCCGCGAGCTGGAAGCGGCGCTACGCTGAGCGCGATGAGATTCGTATTGACCTCTGACGGGCTGTGTATACGTTCAGCCCCGACGAAATGGACCCAGAAAGGGCCGGCGCCTTCGTGCCGGCCTCTTGTGTAGGAGGTCAGACCATGTTTTTCGATCCTGTGTATCTCATCATTCTCGGAGTGGGGTTTGTGTTGAGCATGGGGGCGCAGGCCTGGGTGAAGTCTGCGTTTAGCAGGTGGAGTCAGGTGCCGACCAGCCGCGGGCTGACTGGCCAGCAGGTCGCCCAGGCCATCCTGGATGCGCGGGGCATCCGTGATGTGGGTATTGAGCAGGTGCAGGGGGTGCTCTCCGACCATTATGACCCGAGCGCGAAGATGTTGCGGTTGAGCCCGGATATCTACAACGGGCGTTCGGTGGCCGCCGCCGGGATTGCCGCCCATGAGGTGGGCCATGCCATCCAGCATCAGGAGGGCTACGCGATGATGAAGCTGCGTCAGAAGATGGTTCCGGTGGCCAGCATCGGAACCAATCTGGGGCTGTGGATCACCATTGCCGGGATCGTGATCGGCATCAGCGGGCTGGCGACCGTCGGCATTGTGCTCTTTGGCGGGGCGGTGGCGTTTACGCTGGTGACGTTGCCGGTGGAGTTTGACGCTTCGGCGCGCGCGAAGCGGGTGCTCGACGAGCAGGGCTTTGTCACCGGTGAGGAGGCCCGTGGCGTTGCCAAAGTGCTCAATGCGGCGGCGGCAACCTACGTGGCTGCGGCGGTGGCGGCGGTGCTGCAGCTCGTGTACTGGGCCTGGCGCGCCGGGCTGATCGGCGGGCGGCGCTAATGGCAGGCACCGAAAGGAGGGGACGTCTGAGCGCGGGCTGTACACAGATGCCCGCGGACGCGTGGTTCTCCGGGCATGGCAGGCGCATAAGCGTTGAGGCGGCCGATGCCGCCTCGGCATCCGAGGTTCGGGCGGTGCACCGTGCTTCGGATGGCGGGGCGGTCGACGTGCGAATGTGAGGGGGAGGGGAACAACCGGAGCGCGGCGATGGTGGTCTTTGCCGGGGGTTGGTGTTAGGGAGAGCGAAGCCATCGGTCTTTTGCGCAGGAGCAACACGTGTTTTCGATTCATGATCTCGGGGTGATGTACGGCGCCCGCACCCTTTTTAAGGGGGCGACGGTGGCCTTTGATGGGGGTTCGCGTTACGGCATCGTCGGTGCCAACGGGGCGGGAAAGTCCACGCTTTTGCGGGTGATCTCGGGCCAGGAGGAGCCGACTTCGGGTGATGTGGCCATCCCTAAAGACAAACGCGTAGGCGTGTTGCGCCAGAACCACTTTGAGTTCGACGATGTGCCCATCCTCGATGTGGTGATGATGGGGGTGCCCGAACTCTGGGCGGCGATGGTTGAGAAGGAGGCGATGCTCGCCAGGGCCGCAGAAGATCCAGAAGCCTTTGATGTAGAGCGATTTGGCGACCTGGAAGACGTCGTGATGGCCTTTGATGGCTACGCCATGGAGGCCAAAGCCGCAGATATTCTGGAGGGGCTGAACATCCCCACCGAGAAGCACCGCGAGCCGCTTTCGTCGTTAAGTGGGGGGTATAAGCTGCGGGTGCTGCTCGCGCAGACGTTGGCCGGCAACCCCGACATCCTTCTGCTCGACGAGCCGACCAACCACCTGGACATCGTCTCGATCGCCTGGCTGGAGCGTTTTCTCTGCGACTACGCCGGCTGCGTGGTCGTGGTTTCTCACGACCATCAGTTTCTTAATACGATCTGCACGCACATCATCGACGTCGATTACGAGCGGGTGCTGGTCTACAAGGGCAATTACGAGCGTTTTGAGAAGGCCAAGGTCGAGGACCGGGATCGGCAGGAGGCCAAGATCGCCAAGCAGCAGGCCTTCATCGCCGAGCAGGAAGCGTTTATTAAACGTTTTAAGGCCAAGGCATCCAAGGCGCGTCAGGCGCAGAGCCGCGTTAAGCAAGTCGAGAAGATGGAGGTTGAAGAGCTGCCGCAGAGCTCGCGCATGTATCCGGCGTTCAACTTCAGGGCGGCGCGCGACACGGGCAAAGAAGTGCTGCGTGTGGAGGGGCTGACCCGCTCGTTTGAAGAGCGCACCGTGCTCAATGACGTCACCTTCAGTATCAACCGCGGCGACCGGGTGGCGATTGTGGGGCCCAACGGTATTGGTAAATCCACGCTCCTGAAGCTGGCGATGGGCGAGCTTGAGCCTGACTGCGGTGAGATCGAGTGGGGCCATGCGGTGGAGCCGGGGTATTTTTCGCAGGACCTGGCTGACCTGAAGGGCAGCGCGGAGACGACCCTGCACGACTGGCTCTGGAGTCACTTCCCCGATAAGCCCAATGGCTTTATCCGCGGTAAACTCGCCGAAGTTCTTTTTGGAAAGGAAGATATTGAGAAGCGCGTGGGGGCGCTCTCCGGCGGTGAGAAGGCGCGTCTGGCCTTTGCGCGTCTGGGCGTTGCTGAGCCCACCGTGCTTGTGCTCGACGAGCCGACCAACCACCTCGACCTGGAAGGGATCGACTCGCTGGCCAAAGGGCTGGAAGCCTACCCCAACACCGTGCTCTTTGTGTCTCACGATCGCTGGTTTGTGCAGCGGTTGGCCACGCGGGTGCTGGAGATCACGCCCCGGGGCGTCAATGATTTCAAGGGGGGCTACGCCGAGTTTTTGAGGTGGCGAGAGGGTGCCGACCATCTCGATCGGGCCGAAGTTGCCGGCGCCGGGCGCTGAAGGGGCCGCCGCGGCGCCTGGTGAGGTTATGCGTTTTTTCGTCGTGGGCGCATCAGGCCTTCCTGCGCAGTGGAGGCGACGAGTTCGCCCTTCTGGTTGAACATCCGACCGCGCACGAGCCCTCGGCCACCGCTGGCTGAGGGGCTCTCCACGTGGTGCAAAAGCCAGTCGTCAAAGCGGAAGGGGCGGTGAAACCACATCGCGTGATCGAGGCTTGCGACCTGCATCGAAGGCATCAGCCAGGAGACGCCGTGGGGGTACATGGCGGTGGCCAGGAAGTTGAAGTCGGACGCATAGGCGGCCATCGACTGGTGGATGCCCGGGGTGTCGGGCAGGGTGCCGGCGGACTTGTACCAGGCCGCGCTCTCGGGCTCACGGATGGTGGGTTTGAGGTAGTTCATCGGGCGCACCGGCCGAATCTCAATGGGGGAGTCGGCGGTAAAGCGCTCACGCAGCGGTGTGGGAATCTGATCGGCGATGCGACGGCTCAGTTCGACCTGGGAGAGCAGACCTTCGGGGCCTTTGACATCGGGCATCTCATCCTGGTGATCGTAGCCGGGTTGGGCCTTCTGAAAGGATGCCGACATGCTGAAGATGGGACGGCCGTGCTGAATCGCGACGACGCGGCGGGTGGTGAAGCTGCCGCCATCCCGAATACGCTCGACATCATACACGATGGGGGTATTGACGTCGCCCAGAAGCAAGAAGTAGCCGTGGAGGGAGTGAATGTAACGATCTTCGGGCACCGTCTGCGTGGCAGCGGAGAGGGCCTGACCCAGTACCTGTCCGCCAAAGACCTGGCCCCAGCCCAGATCCTGGGAGTGGCCGCGGAAGAGGTTAACTTCGATGCGCTCCAGGGCGAGCAGATCGACGAGTTGTTGAAGGACTTCGGTCATGAGTTTCTCGGGGAGGATGGGGAGCGAGTTTGAAACAAGCGGGCCTATCGTGAATATCAGATACCCGCGTACGTCTCGCGTGCACACCGAATGTGTGCCCAGGCGCGGGCATCCTTCCACGCGCTCTAAGCAGGTTCAAGTCGTACGCCCGTGGCACCGAGCGGCGTTGTGGCAAAGGGGCCCGGATTGTTTTTTTGCTGCGTCTGAGCAACTCTTGGTGCAGATTTAACAGAAGCAAGAACACAACGATGTGTGCGCAGGTGTGTCGCCGGAGCGGCCTGGTACGCCCCTCCATGATCGCGCGCCAACGCGCCAGAAGACGAGTGATCGCTATGATGATGAACTGGATTCGCCAGGGGGTGGTGGGCGCGGCGTTCGCGCTGGTCGCGCTCACCGGATGTTCGGATGCTGCCGACGACGCAAACGTCGGGCAGCTCTCGCAGGCCTCGGTGACCTGCGCAGCCACGAGCTGCCAGTCGCCGACGCCGTACTTCAACCAGGCTCTCTGTGCCTGCGCGCCCTGCGCGCTCGATGCGCATTGCCCCGGCGGCGCCACCTGTGATGCGGCCGGTCAGTGTGTGGCCACGCTGGAGTGCGAAACCGTCAGCGATTGCGCCGCAGCAGAGGTCTGCCAGGCGGGAGTCTGCCGCGAAGCGACAGGCAGCGATGGCGAGCAGTACGCCGGGGAGCCCGACCCTCCGACCTGCGACCCCGACGATCCGGGGGCCTGCGGTGTGGGACAGGTATGCAACCCGCAGACGCTGCAGTGCGAGACGTCGATCACGACCTGCGACGAGGTTCCCTGTCACCCGGAACTGACCTGCGGTGCTGCTGGCCTGTGCGAGGGCTGTACCGATGGCTTTGATGAGCGATGTCCCGGCAGCTTCTGCTTTGGCGGCCTCTGCCTTCAACTCTGAGGAGATGATCATGTTTAGAAAGCGCATTCTTTTCGTGCTGGTGGTCTCTCTGATGACCGCGGCTTGCAGCGATGATTCCAGGAATCGTCGGGGCCCCGATGAATGGGATTTTGACGACGATGTGTCGGTGGAGGATGACGCCGGCGATGTTGGTGATGAGGTTGATGGCAGTGATCTCGATGCGGACACACCGGACGCGGAGATCCCGGATACGGACACGCCGGACGCAGACACACCGGACGTGGACACGCCGGACGTGAATATCCCGGACGCGGACACGCCGGACGTGAATATCCCGGACGCAGACGCGCCGGACGCGGACATACCCGATGTTGAGGAGCCCGATGTTGAGGAGCCCGATGTCGAGGTGCCCGGGACCTGCGTGGAGCTCTGGGCTGGCGGAGCTCCGGCCGGCGAGGACTTCGACTTTGGAGCGCGGAACGAAGCGACGACCCTGAGCTTTGAGCTGCGACTCTGTGAGGGCGCAGCACCCACGCGCGTCGACGCGTTGGAGGCCGTTGGCGACGCCTACACCCTGGTGTTGGGCAGTGTGAACGGGTGGCCGGCACCGATTGAAGAGGGGCGGACGCTGAACTTCACGCTGACCTTCGATCCTCAGGAGGTGGATCTGGATGGGGAGCTGGTGGTGGGCGTTGTGGATGTTCCCGGGGAGTTTCGCTTCGGGCTGACCGGCGCGCGCATGGCTTACTCACCCGAGTGTCCGGCGGTGACGCCGCAGGCCGCCCCCAGCTTCACGGCGGTGGGGCCAGCCAACCCGGCCGAGGCCACCGGCGGGCTCTTCGATTTGAGTGTGGCGGGCACCTACGTCCCGGCGCGCTTTAGCGCCCAGTGGTATGTGGTGGATACCCCGGCCGGGGCAACCTCGCCAGTGTTCTACGATCGCAGCGATGAGGCCCCCACCCGGGTGCGTCTGGACGCGCCGGGGGACTACGTGATCGGGTTGAAACTCTATGATGAGCAGCTCGGCCAGGACTGTGCTCCGGTGATGTTGCCGGTCGAGGTGATCGAGAGCGCGTTTGGCGCCAACGATGCCGTGGTCACCGTGACCTGGTCCAACGCTCAGGTGCCCAATCCCTCGGAGGGGAACGGCACGGATATGGACCTGCACCTGTGTCACCCCGATGGGGAGTTCAATACCACCGAAGGGTGGTGTGTGTACTGGAGGTCGGCAGCGACGGTCTGGCATACGGGGAATGCTGAGCTGGTCATCGACGATCTTTACGGGGTGACCGGTGAGATGATCAGCCAGGAGTTCGCGCTGCCGGGCTTTAGCTACCGGGTGGGGGTTGAGTACTTCAATGACAACGGCTACGGACCGTCGCTGGCTACGGCCAAACTCTACCAGCGCGGGGTGGAGGCGCATGTGCAGACCAGGCTCCTTCAGTACCTCGATTTCTGGCGGCCCTTTGACTTCGATCCGGCCACCGGCGTGACGGTGGTGGACACCGTGCAGAACGGATCGTCGTTTCCCTGATGGCGAGTAGGGTGGGTGGGCGCTGGTCCAACTCGCCCGGCTGGCCTAGATTCATTGCCGCGCCCGCCGAAGCGGGCGCGGCTTTTTTATGGCCGTCGTTCGTGTCGGACGATGGCGCATGGTCCAAGGAGAGTGACGATGAGTGAGCGGTTTCTGGCGCATACCGGGGCGCGTGTCCCGGTGATCTGCGGGGCGATGTACCCCTGCTCAAATCCGGAGTTGGTGGGGGCGGTGGTCGCTGCCGGGGCGGTGGCTGTGGTGCAGCCGCTCTCGATTGCGTTTGCCCACAGGCTCGATCTTCGCCAGTCGCTGCGCGAGATTCAGGCTAAAAACCAGGGCGGGGCGGTGGGTTTTAACGCGTTGGTGGAGAAGTCCTCGAAGATCTACGAGGAGCGCATGCGCAAGTGGATCGACATCGCGTTGGAAGAGGGTGTGCGCTTCTTTGTGACGGCGCTGGGCAATCCGGACTGGGTGGTCGAGAAGGTGCATGCGGTGGGCGGGGTGGTTTACCACGATGTGACCGAGCGTCGCTGGGCGCTCAAAGCGCTGGAGTCCGGTGTCGACGGGCTTATCTGCGTCAACGGTCGGGCCGGTGGTCACGCGGGCAGCAAAGATGCCGGTGAGCTTTACGGGGAGCTCAGCGATCTGGGCGTGCCCCTGGTGATGGCCGGAGGGGTGGGCGGGCCTGAGGGCTTTGTGCAGGCACTTACGCAGGGCTATGAGGCCGTGCAGCTGGGCACGCGTTTTATTGCGACCGAGGAGTGCAGCGCGCACGCCGATTATAAGCAGGCCATCGTCCGCGCAGGCAAAGACGATATCGTGTTGACCCGGCGCATCTCCGGGGTGCCCGTCTCGGTGATTCGCACGCCCTATGTGGAGCGGGTGGGCACGGACGCCGGGCCGATCGCGCGGCGACTCTTGCAGAGTCCGCGCTTTAAGCATTGGGTTCGCAGTTTTTATGCGGCGCGTTCGGTATGGTCGCTCGGCCGTGGGGCGACGCGCGACGGGGGGTATAACGACTACTGGCAGGCGGGTAAAAGCGTCGACGCCATCGATGGTGTGCGCCCGGCGGCCGAGGTCGTGGCCGAGTTTGAGGCGGCCTTTGAGAGCTATCGCCAGAGCGTCGGCTGAGGTGGCGAGCGCGTGGTGAGCACAGCGAGGGGGGCGCGCCATCTGCTTTGTGAGGCTGGCCAGGCTCTTAGATTCAGAGGCATTCGCAGCGCGACTCACCTTGCAGTGGTGTGCCTATGAGCTCTCAGACCTGCCGCGGGCCGGCCTATCGAATTCATACCGAGCGTTTGATCGTGCGCTGCCTCAATCCGGCAGATGCGCGACTCTTTCAAGAGACGGTCGACGATAACCTGGAGCATCTTCGACCCTGGCTCTCGTGGACGCGTCATGAGCCCCGCGACCTCGACGAGAAGATCGAGAGATTGCGCCAGCTGCGCAGTGCCTTTGATGCGGGGCGAGATTTTGTGTTCGGGCTTTTTACGCCGGATCAGACGCGGATGCTGGGGGCCAGTGGGCTGCAGACGCGGCCGGGCCCCGGGGCGCGCGAGATCGCGTACTGGGTGCATCGCGATCACTGCCGTCAGGGCCTGGCCACCGAGGTGGCCGCGGCGCTGGTGAAGGTGGCTTTTGAGGTCGAGGGGGTCTCACGGGTGGAGATTCATTGCGACCCGCGCAACACGGCCAGCGCGCGCATTCCCGAGCGTCTGGGCTTTGAGCATGAGGCCACGTTGCGCGGCCGCAAGCGCGATGCGGCCGGCAACGTATGCGATGAGATGATCTGGACGCTTTTTAAGGAGCGCTACCCCCGCAGCGTTGCCCGCCAGGCCGCCGTTTGCGCCTTTGATGTGGTGGGCAGAAAGTTGCTGTAGAGGGGGCGGCGAAGCGATGTTCAGTGCTGGCTGCGGAGGACCTGCGGGCGATCATCGGCCACCACCCGGGCTTCGAGTTGGCGTGTGGCGTCGGCGTGTTTTTGCAAATAACGGCGCACCGCATCGTGGGCATCCAGGGTGTGAATACGCGTGTTCCGGGCGTTGGGGATGCGGCAGAGGGTGTCGGGGTGGTCGCCTTCGCGCTCGCAGGCGGTCAGGGTGTAGACACGCTCATCATCGAGAAGTTCACCGCCCACGCGGATCTCCTGGACGCGTTGGCCGCGGGGGGCGTCGGCTTTAAAACGTACATGCATGTTGGAGGGCCGAGGGATCCAGCCTCCAAAACGGTCGGCGGGGTTTTGGGCAAAGACGTTCTCAAGCTCCCGCTCCCAGAACGCACGAATCTGGGCCCCCGTGACCTCTCCTGTCTTCAGCTCGGTGACCACCGGGTAGAACTTCCAGAGATCGCCCTCGACGATCGGGCCAGGAAGGACGGGGTTTCCAAAGCGAAAGCCGTTGGACAGGGCGATCTCAGTGCCGGTGGCCTCGCGCAGAGCGTCGGAGAGGAGGTTGTCCAGCGTGGTCTCAATGACGTTATGACGAGCGAGCACCCCGGAGGTGTGGCCGACGACCCGGGAGAGTTCGTCACGGGTTGCCTCGGTGGAGGCGTCGATGATGGCGAGGACTTCGGGGTCTTCGGGGAAGTCGTCTGCGCTCAGCTCAATGAGCTCCCAGCGCTTGTCGACGAGTTTTCCCTCGTCGAGCGTCAGATCGAGGCGGCCAATAAAGGAGCCGAAGGCACCGGGCTCGACCACCCAGGTGTCATTTTGAACGATGGGTGCGTAGGTGCGCTCGTGGGTGTCGCTGGAGAGGTGCACGTCGATGCCTTCGAGCTCACCGGTGAGTTGCACGGCTTTGGCCAGGCCGATGTGGGAGAGGAGCAGGACGATGTCGGCACCCTGCTCGGTGCGCAGCTCATCGATGAGCCCTGGGAGCTCGTCGGGGCCCTGGTAGCTCAAGCCCCGGCTGTAGGCCGGGGGCTGACGCTCGGGCACATCCGGGTCGGTGTAGCCGAGCACACCGACCTTCACGTCGCCGAAGTCACGGACGATGTAAGGCGGAAAGAGGCGCTCGCCAGTGCTCTCATCACGCAGGTTGGCGGCGAAGAGGGGAAAGGAAAGCTCGGTGGCGCGCTGCTTGAGTACCTCGGGGCCGTAGGCCACCTCCCAGTTTCCGGGAATGGCCGCGTCGAGCCCCAGGGCGTTGAGCGCCGGCACGATGGCCGCGCCTTCTGTGAGCGCGGCCTCGCCGGCCCCCTGAAGCGTGTCGCCTCCGTCGAGCACGAGCACCCGACCGGGGCGCTCGGCCTTGATGGCGTCAATCGCTGCGGCCACGCGTGCAAAGCCTCCGGCCATCTCCAGGCGGTCTTCCTGACCCTCCTGCCAGAAGAGCTCGGGGTGTTCGTAGAGTTGGGCGTGGAGATCGGCCACAAAGAGCACGGTCAGCTCCTCGGTGGTCTGCGAGGTGGCAGGCTCGGCGGCCTGTGTCGCGGTGGCGTCCGGCGTCTTTGGGGCGTTGGAGCAGGCCGCGATGAGGGCTCCTGCGGTGATTGCTGTGGTCGAAATGGTTAAAGGTTTCAAATGCTTACGCATGGGGTGTGTGCCTGGGCGGGGAGGGAAGGGATTTCCGTGGGAGCGGGAAAGGTCTCAGAGCTCGATGCTCAAAAAGCCCTGGCGTTGCAGCCGGAAGATCTCAATAAAGGCGTTATCCACGACGGTGACCCGGGGGTGGAGCTGGTCGGCATCGACCTGGAACTGGTGGAGCGAAAGACCGCAGGCGACCACGCGGCTGCCGCGCTCGGTAAGGCGCTCGATCTGGGTGGCGAGTTCCGGGGGCATGCGCTCGGCGACGAGCGCCTCGACCGCAGGGCCGCAGGCGACCACGTCGGCGCGGGAGGTGGGCGGGTCGTTACCGTCGAGAAGATCGTGGGAGGTTTTCAGGGCAACCTGAAGATGGCGATCGGTGCGCACGCTGAGCACGGTCCTGGCGGGGGCGAGCTCGGAGCGTTGGGCGTGGACCGGCGCTTCGGAGGCTCCGGCGGCGTTGGCCGGGGTGGTGCAGGCGCTCATCAGGAGCGCGGCGATGGCGAGGAGCATAGAGAGCGAGCGAGTTTTCGAGGACATCATGATCAGGACTCCATACGAGAGGGGAGAGCGAGGACGTTGCGGACCGTGCCCGCAGCGCCACTGCGCGTGGTGGCGAGTTCAGCGTGTCGGTTGTCGGGTGCGGGCGCGCCAGGCGTCGAAGCCGAAGGTGTCGGCACCGTGGGCGATAAAGAAGATGAGTCCACCGGCCAGTCCGATGTTCTTAAAAAGAGGGCCCATGGTGGCCATGCTGCCCACCTGCACGGTGAGCGTGATGGGAACGATCAGCGCCAGCAGGCCCAGGGCGGCCGCGCGGGTGTACAGGCCCAGGAGAAGGGCCAGGCCGCCGATCAGAAGCGCGATGCCGCTGAGCACCACCAGAGGTTGGGCAGGAGCGATGGCGGTAGCCAGAAAGCCCATAGGGGAAGTCTCCAGACGTGCGGCGGTGCGCGACGGGTCGATCAGATGATTGAGGCCGGCGACGATGAAGATGCCGCTGAGCATCATGCGGAAGAGAGCCCGGGAGAGGGGCTCCAGACTTCGGGCGCGGTGTTCTAACGAAGCAAGCATGCAAACGTGTCCTTTTTTAAATGTTTCGATGATTGTTTAAGTGTTGATCGTGGATGGGCACGTCACATGCTTTCTGGACGCGTCGCATCGCGTGACGTTGGTGGTCCGGAGCCAGGCCGTGTTCAGAACGGACGAGGTTGGGGGGGGAGGATGTGGGTGACGCTCAACTCAAGTGTGCTTCTTACGCGGCGTGATCGCTTCCTTCGACGGGAAGGCCTGCGGCGCGCCACTCCAGGATGCCGTCGGTAGCGCGGTGGGCGTCGAGGCCTGCGGCGCGCATCTTCTCGACGCCCTGAATCGCGGCGACGCAGTAGGGGCCACGGCAGTAGGCCACGATGGTGCGGTCGGTGGGGAGCTCCTTGAGGCGCTGGTCAAGCTCGTCGGCGGGGATGGAGCGGGCACCGGGTATATGCCCGGCCTCAAACTCACGTTTGCCGCGTAGATCCAGCACGATCACCTCCCCACGCTCGGCCCGCGCCAGCAGCTCCGGGGTATGCAGCAAGGAGAGGTTATGGGGATCTTCGGCGTAGGTGTGCATCAGGTCGCGCACCTCCGGGAGCTCCGAGAGCCCCATATCGCGAAGCGCCAGCCACACCCTCCGGGTGGCCTCATTGGCCAGCCCGTAAAACACGTGCTTGCCCTCGCGTCGACCCACCACAAGACGTGCCTGCTTGAGCACTTTGAGGTGGGTGCTGGTGTTGGCCATGCTCTGGTCG
Organism: Lujinxingia sediminis; assembly: GCF_004005565.1. Classification (NCBI taxonomy): domain Bacteria; class Deltaproteobacteria; order Bradymonadales; family Lujinxingiaceae; genus Lujinxingia; species Lujinxingia sediminis. The sequence goes on from NZ_SADD01000006.1 coordinate 51,226, forward strand.
AGGCGACTTGCCAGCTCTTCAACCGAGCGCTCCGACTGCGCCAGGATGTTGAGGATGCGCAGCCGGTGGGGGCTGGCCAGGGCCTGGCCGACCCGGGCAAAAGCCTCGTAGAGCGAGTTGGGTAAGTCTTCGATGGTCATGGGGGCTCCGCTGCTACGGGTGGTTCGGTCCAAACGTTTCGATGATCGTTTAACTCCTGGGGGTCTAAGTCCCCGACGCGGGGGTTCTATTTCCAGAAGGGGGGAAGTGCGACGGGGCGGCGACCGATGAGGGGCGCCGCCCCGACGCTGCGTTAGCGCCAGCGCGTCAGCGGGCCCAGGTCGTGCACTTCCTCATAGCCGTGGGTCAGCAGGTAGCGGCGCGCCATCGAGCTGCGGTTGCCGGAGCGGCAGTAGAGCACCAGCGTGCGGTCTTTCGGAAGCTCGTCGGTACGGGCTTCCAGCTCCTGCAGCGGCAGGTTAAGCGCGCCGGGGATATGCTGCTCCTGGAACTCTTGAGGGGTGCGCACATCGACCAGAAGGGCGCCTTCGTCGACGAGCTGGCGAGCGGTCTGGGGGTCGATAAAGTTCATTCTCTTCCTCACGATCGACAGGGCGATGAGGATGACCAGCGCGATCAGCACCAGGGTTGTCGGGTTGAATGTCATCGTCGTCGTCCGGGGTTTGGGGGATGGTTCTTTTCTCGAAGTGGGAGCTTTGCGAGATGCGTGCCAACTCGATAATTCGGCGATTTTCCGTGGGTGAAGCGCTGTCGGGGGCGGAAGAGGCGTGGTTTTGATTCAATTTTGTTTCAAATGTTTCTTAAGTGTTCATGGGATGCAACGCTGCCGACGTCGCTGGCGAGGGGGGGCGTCAGGACGACGCCGTCGGCGGAAGCTGAAGCTGCTGCATGGGGGCTGACCCCTGATCTGGAGTGAGCCTGTCGCGACGTTCGGGGACAATGCAAAGCGGATCGACGGCCCACCCGAAAAGGGTATGGGCGAGGGGAGGGGCCTTGAAGTTGAGAGGCTGTCTTTGCACAGTGGGCGGTGTGAGCAGGTGGTTTGAAGTCGGGCAAGGGGAGATGGAATGGCGCGAGTGCAGGATGGCTTCGAGGCGCTCTACCGGGAGCATGCCCCGGCGGCGCGTGCGACGTTGATTCGATTGCTGGGGGATTTTGAGCTGGCCGAAGACGCGCTGCATGAGGCGTGGGTGGTGGCCATGCAGAGCTGGGTGGGGGAGGATGGAGCGCTTAAACTTCCCACAAATCCGCGGGCCTGGCTGATCTCGACCGCCCGTTTTAAGGGCATCGATCGTCTGCGTCGGCGCGTGCGCTACCGTGAGAAGTTGGCGCTGCTGGCCGCTGAGGAGCCCTCGGTCCGCGCAGCGACGCCGGAGCAGGCGCTGGCGGAGGCGACGATCTTTGAGGATGACAGGCTTCGTTTGATCTTTACCTGTTGCCACCCGGCGCTGGGCCGTGAGGCGCAGGTGGCGCTCACCTTGAGAGAGGTGTGCGGATTGAGCACCGAGGAGATCGCGCGGGCCTTTCTGGTGCGTGCGCCCACCCTGGCCCAGCGCATTGTCAGGGCCAAACGCAAGATTCAGAGCGCGAAGATCCCCTACGCGATCCCCGAGGCGGCCGACATCCCGATGCGGCTGGAGGCAGTGCTCAGCGTGATCTACCTGGTCTTTAACGAGGGATATGCAGCGAGCTCGGGAGATGCGTTGATTCGCCGCGATCTTTGCACCGAGGCGATCGGGCTTGGGAGGCTGGTGGTCGATCTTCTGGACGAGCCCGATGGCGAGGCGCTGGGATTGCTGGCGTTGATGCTCTTGAGCGAGTCGCGGCGAGAGGCGCGGGCGGATGTCCGGGGCGATCTGGTGCTGCTTGAAGATCAGGACCGCGCGTTGTGGGATCGCGGGCTTTTGGATGAAGGGCAGGCGCTGGTGGGGCGCGCCTTTGCCACAGGTGAGGTCGGAAGTTACGCGCTGCAGGCGGCCATCGCCGCGGTTCACGCGCGCGCTGAGCGTTTTGAGGCGACCGATTGGGCGGAGATTGTGGCGCTCTACGATCTGCTCTTGCAGGCGTCGCACTCCTCGGTGGTGGCGCTCAATCGGGCGGTGGCCATAGCCATGCGCGACGGACCCGCGGTGGGGCTGACGCTTGTCGAGGGGCTTATGGCCGATGAGACGCTGACCTCCTATTACCTGGCTCATGCGGCCCTGGCCGATCTCTACCGCAGGGTGGGGCGCGACGAACTGGCGAGTGCGGGCTACCGACGGGCGCTTGAGCTGACTGAGCTGGAGCCGGAGCGTCGATTTTTAGTCCGACGTCTTCGTGAACTCGAAGCGTGAGGTCGCGTCCCTGTTTTTTTTGGAAACGTCATCAGGATGCGTGTCGATCGGGGCGTTGCTACTTCGACTAAGGGGTGAGAGCACGGCCTCGCCAATGCTTCGGTACGTAGGTTTCTTCGAAGTATGCTCCATATCCGTCCCCCCCTGACTTGCGGAGGTATGTATGAAGTATGTGTGTCTTGTGTACGGCGAAGAAGAGGCGATTCGCGGCGTCGACGACCGGGTTTGCGCGGCGTATGGCCGGGAGCTTCAGGAGCGTGGCGAGTATCTGCTCGGCCAGCCTCTGATGAGCGTGGAGACGGCCACCACCGTGCGGGTACGCCGTGGTGAGGTGAGCGTGACCGATGGTCCTTTTGCGGAGACCAAGGAGCAGCTGGCGGGCTTTTATCTGATTGAGGCGCGGGACTTAAACGAGGCGATTCGCATCGCCTCGGGCATTCCGCCGGCGCAGGTCGGATCGATTGAGATTCGGCCGGTGCGCGAGCTCGACGTGGAGCCCTGAGCTTTTTTGCAAAAATCTCGGCATGCCTGTCGAAAACGACGGCCCGCCTTCGACCACCTCGCGAACCCCTCCCGGGACCTCATCCCGGGAGGCATACACAGTCACGATCCCCGAGCGACGGGGATCCATACCCCGGGAAACCACATGAACATCGTCCCCTACCTGACCTTTGACGGCACCTGCAAAGAGGCCTTTGGCTTCTACCGCGACATCTTCGGCGGCACGCTCACCGTGCAGACCGTGGGCGAGTCCGAAGTCGCCGACGAGATGCCCGCCGAGTACAGCGACCGGGTCATGCACGCCTGTCTGCAGGTCGGCGATCGCCTGCTGATGGCCTCCGACGCCCTTCACGGGGGCTATGAGACGCCCCGCGGTGTCAGCATCTCGCTTCAGATGGAGACTCCCGAGGAGGCCGAGCGTGTCTTCGCAGCCCTGGCCGATGGCGGCCAGGTGACCATGCCCCTGGAGAAGACCTTCTGGGCGCTGCGCTTTGGCATGGTCACCGATCGCTTTGGCACCCCCTGGATGATCAACTGCAACGAGCGGGAGTGCATCGACTAAGCCCCGCTTTAGCGAAGCACGCATAACAAGGCCGCCGCGACCCGGAGTCGCGGCGGCCTTTTTTGATCGGGGGCCTGCTCAGTCCTCGTCGTCCTCATGAAACTGCCGGGCGGCCTCCGGGTGGATGCCGTGGGTCACTGAGATGCCCAGGTGCGTGCTCAAAAAGCGCTCAAAGCTCATCCACTCCCCGGACACCCGGATCGACTTGGTCCAGGCGCAGAGCGTGACGTAGCGCTCCGGGTTCTGGAGGTCGTCCAGGTTGGTGATGATGCCATCCATCTTCCCGAGCAGGGCGCGGGTGCTCAGGCGCAGCTCCATGGCCTCGGTGGCCAGGTCCGCCAGGTCTTTTAAGGCGGCTTCGTCCCCGGCGGTGAGCGCCCGGGGCGCAAAGTCCATCACGGCCAGCGCCCCCAGTCTCATCCCCCGCGAGTTCACCAGAGGGGTCGACGCGTAAAAGCGCAGCCCCAGCTCCCCGGCCGCCGGTGGGTGGGCCAGCACCAGGGGGTCTTGAAGGGACTCCCGGATCCGGGCGGCGTCCTTCTCAAAACGCACCGCCGCGCAGATGGCCGCACCCCCTTCCCCTCGCCGGGCCGCTGACAAGGGGGAAGCCTCGCCGCTCTCCGATGCCCCCTCGCTCAGAGAGATCAGAGAGATCGCCGCCTGAAAGACGTGCGTGCTCAGGCGAGCAACGCGCTCGAATGCCGCATCGGGTGGGGCTCCGAGGATGGACTGGCGAGACAGCTCTTTCACGGGGGAGTTCTCTGCAGCGAACAGGAGGGAGGAGCAGGGAGAGCGCTGGCGAGCGCGTCGTTCAGCCACCCGAGGTCGACGTCGTGGGAGATGGACCTTCGGGATCGCCGGGAGCTTTCCCGGGGACGCCTTAAGGGCAGACAAAGTGGCAGCAGGTTAGCCCGCAGCTTCGTCCTTGGAAAGCCCCGGAGATTCGAAAATCAGGATGACATTCTGTGAAAAATGATAATTATACCACTTTCGTGGGCTTGACCTTTTGGGCTGCGTAATATTTGCGTTTCCAAAAATATTGAAATTTTAAAAATGAAGTGGACGAGCCGTTTTTCTTCTGGGAGGGTGTCTATATGGCTGAAATGATTGGGGTTTTGTGGATTGTTTCGGAAATGTTTCACGGGCGCCGTTGACAATATTTATTCTAGTGGTACTGGATTTATTAGAACACGTTTCTACTACCATTCAGTCTCGCCGACTTTCCGCGGTGAGGGGGACGCGTGGAGCAACGCGGCGAGTTTCGCTTATCAGGCCGACAACTCCATCGCCCAGGATATTGCCGTGAAGGCCAGGCAGGAACGCGTTACGTCCAGAGTCGATTTGTCCAACTCCGAGCTTGCAGAAGAAGACTGCCGTGAACGGCTCGGCGCTCTGGTCGATGCGTGGAAAGAACTCGCAGGTCAGGGGGAAGAGGGGCGCGAGCAAGCGCAAGCCCAACTCTGGGAACTCTTGCGGCAGCTCAACGCCCAGGAAGTCTCTCGCCGCCACATCATTCTCAGCGCCATCTACGACTCCGGGGTGCTCGCCATGATGCGGGCCAACCGCGCGAGCCTGGAGAGTTTCGTGCGCCGGGCCGAGAGCTGCGGGGCCGATCGCGTGGCCGTGCAGTTGCTCTTCGACCTGGCCAGCCAGCAGACCACCCAGCATGAGATCGCCCGCGGCTACCTGCAGCGTGCGCTGACGCTGAGCGGCGATGCCAATCAGGTCTATCGCCTGGCCGCCAAGCTCGAGGTGGTCCTCTCCGACGATACCGAGCCCAACACCGTCACTGAGAGCGCCGATCGTCTCCCGCGCTCCTCTCGCCAGTCTGGCGAGTTCAACGTGCCCGACGCTCGTCAGCGCACCTCGCCACGGCTCGGCGCGATGGTCGCTCTGGTCGAAGAGGAGCCCGTCGACCTTCAGGAGGCGACGACGCTCAGCGCGCTGGGCTACGCGGAGCTCGACGCGCGTCATTCCTCTCTCTTCGATATTCCGCCGGCCGAACTCATCCCGGTCGACGATGAGGACGAGTCCTTCGTACCGACGCGTACCTTCATCGAGCCCACGCTCACCCGGACCCTCATCGGTACGCCGCCTGCCCCCATGGTGCCGGCTGCAGCCGAAGGAGCGTCCCCCGCGACGGCTCCCGCGTCTCCCGAGGGCGATGGTTTTGAGCCCTCGGAGCTTTCGCGCCAGCGCCTGGAGCATTTCTGGGATCAGAACACCGACCAGATGCAGATAGGCGCCACGTTTGAGACTGGCGAGCTGGTCGCCGGGCATTGTTATGACGTGCAGTCCGAGGATGAGGGGAATTTACTTCGAGAGGCCGCCGAAGCCCTGCGGAGCTATGCGCGGCAAGTCGGTCAGGCCCTGGGAGGCTCCACGGTGGTCGTGGCCCTGCCGACTGACGAGGGCAGCTGGCATGCCCTGATTGAAGAGGGGGACGTGGCTATCTTCCGCGCCACCTTTGGCGGGTTCGGGCGCGCGATGCGCCTGAGCGAAGAGGTTGTGAAGGGAGAGCACGCATGAGTCTTGTGATGTTGAATGAGGTGACGTTCCGGGTGCGCGAGCGCGTGCTGCTGCATCGGGTGGGATTGGATATCAGGCCTGGCGAAGTCGTCGCGCTGATGGGGCCCGGGAGCTCCGGTAAGTCCACCCTCCTGCAGGTGATCGCCGGGGTGCGGGGGCAGGGTGATGGCGAAAAACTCCGGGGCACACTCAACACCGCGAAGGTGACCCTGGTGCGTCAGCACCTGGCGATGATGGCCGGCACGGTGGAATCCTACCTGCGGGCTCGCCAGCCCGGTCGCGAAGCGCTGACTCCCCTCGAGTCTCGAGCGCTGGTGATGGAACGCTGCGCCGAGCTGGGGATGGAGCTCCAGGCATCCGACCTGGAGCAGGAGGTGGTGCTCCTTCCCCCTCCGCGCCGCGCGCAGCTCGCGATCGTCGGGGCGCTTCTGGAGGGGGCGGACGTCCTGGCCATCGATGAGCCCACCGCCCAGATGAACGACGAGGAGGCCGCTCCTCTCCTGGAGATGATCGCTCGGGCGCGAGCTCAGTGCTCGGTGGTCTGGGTCTCCCATCACCAGCGCCGGGTGCGGGAGGTGGCCGATCGCGTGGGATTGGTGGTCGCCGGTCAGCTGGTGGCGCTTCTGCCCACCGCCGAGTTCTTTAGCGACGATGCCCCGACGCCGGTGCGCCACTTCGTGCGCACCGGGGGCTGTCCCCGTGAGCTGATCGAGGCGCCCGAGGTTAGCGAGCCCATCGAGGACCTCGACTCCTCGGCGTTACGCGCGATCTGCATGCCTCAGCCCCGGATCCTCTCGGAGGTGCCGGCACCGGCCGCCGAAGGTGCGGTCCCCCCGGCGCCCAAACCCCTGCCAAAGCCCGCAGCGGCCCCCGGCGCCCGGGTGCTCCGACTGCCGGTTCGCCGGGATCGCTCCTACGAGCCCGAGCCGGAGAGTCCGATCGCTCGCCGGGTGCTGCTGGAGAGTCTGCCACGGGTTCTGGGCTTAAAGGCGCGCAGCCTCCCGCCCGAGGTGGTGGCTCCCCGCGATCTGGGCTGGCTGATCCCCGGCGTGCTCGGCGGTGCACCCCGCCCCGGTCTGCACCGCGATGACCTGGAGGATCTCCAGGCCCTGGCTGAGTTGGGCGTCGCGCACCTGATCGATATGCGGGCCGAAGTCACTCCGCCGCCCCGCGAGCCGGTGCCCGGGTTGCGGGTCCACCACTTCCCGGTGGTCGATATGGAGGTGCCCGAGCTCACGGAGATGGTCCGCTGGTGCGTGCGCATCGAGGGTTGGCTGACCAAAGGCAAGCCGGTCGTCGTGCACTGCGAGGCCGGATTGGGCCGCACCGGCACGTTCCTGGCCAGCTTCCTGATCTACCACGGTGTCGCCCCCGACCAGGCCATCAAACTGGTGCGCCGGGTGCGTTCGGGCTCGATCCAGAGCGACGCCCAGACCGAGTTTCTTTTTGAGTTTGAGCGCTGGCTCAACACGTCCATTGGCCCGAGGCTTCGGTGAGTTTAGCCGCCAGGTTCCGGGCAAAGGGTTTGAGGTGCGGCGTGGGCACGTACCTCAAAGGGGAGTCTCCCCATTCTTTTCGCAGCCCCACATTTCATCCCGATAGGAGTACGTCATGTCGTTGAACGATGCCATTCAGACCGCCGTCCGTGAAATCCCCGAGTGCGTTGCCGGTGGATACGTTGATATGTCCACCGGAATGCTCATCGGCGTCAAAACCGTCGAATCGCACCCCCAGGATGTGCTCGATATGGTCGCCGCCGCCACTGCCGATCTCTTCCAGGGCCGTAACGTCTCGACCATTGAGAAGATGTTCCGCAACGCCCGCGGGCTGGAGCAGAATGGTCACCATTACTTCCAGGAAATCATCGTGTTCAGCGATAACCTCCTGCACATCTTCCAGCGCTGCAAGCAGAACCCCGAGCACGCCGTGGTCTGGGTTTGCGATCGCTCGGCCAACATCGGGATGGCCCTGACCAAGTCGCGGATGCAGCTGCCGAAGATCGAAAGCGCGCTCTAAGTCGCGTGTGTGATGTATCTGATGATCCGATGATCCGATGATTCGATGATCCGATGCATCTGAGATCGCAGGATGTATGAATGGCAGCAGGGCCGGCGCGTGAGCGCCGGCCCTGTTTTTTTGGATACAGGAGTTCTTTGGACACAGGAGACTCCCGCGCTCGATGCCCCCGCACTCCTTGCGGAGGGGGCGGCGAGCCGCAGTTCGCCATGCGCGCGCTTTTTCAAAGAGGGTGATCGGGCGATCGCTGAGGATTTATGCGCCTATACGATCTTCGTTTAAAATGAAACAGGGTCGGTCAGGTGCTGCAAACGGACCTCTGAAGTTGAAGCATGGCCGATCAGGTGCTGAGAAAGGGCGTCCGCAGTTGAAGCATGGCCGATCAGGTGCTGAGAAAGGGAGTTTCACCCGGGGAGCGGGCGCTCGGATGCAAGGGGAGATGGACTACGTGCCTTTGAGCGGGCCCATCTCGCGCAGCTCGTCGATATGCGCGTCGATGGCCTGGTGCTCGCGGTCGACGAAGTCGCGCACCGCGGCGCGCAGGCGCGCGTCGGCGATGTAGTGCGCGCTGTAGGTGGGCGAGGGGGTGAAGCCCCGCTCGTACTTATGCTCTCCGCCGGCGCCGGGCTCAAAGACGTCAATGCCGCGGGACACCGCCCAGTCGATCGGGGCGTAGATGCAGGCCTCAAAATGGGCAAAGCGCACCTCGCGCTCGCAGCCCCAGTAGCGACCGAAGAGGTGGGTGGCGTCGGCCAGGTTAAAGGTGCCCCCGAAGGGGGCGCCGTCTTGCTCAAGCATCACCAGGTGAATGTTCTCGCGCAGGCTGTGGGCGATCTCCACAAAGAAGCGCTCGTTGAGGTAACGCTGACCGTAGACATGCGCGTCGACGGTGTTGGCGTAGTAGCGAAACATCCGCCGCATCACCTCCTCGGTGAGCGCGTCGCCCTGGAGGATGCGGGCGCTGACGTCCTCCCTGCGAAGATCGCGGCGCTCGCGACGGATCGAGGCGCGGCGTTTGCTGCGAAAGGCTTTGAGGAAGTCGTCAAAATCCTCAAAAGGGGCGTCGCTGCGCGGGGCGCGGTTCTTCCAGTGGTATTGCATGCCGGCGCGAATCGGCAGGTCGAGCTCTTCAAAGAGGCTGCGATCCTCGGGGCGGATGAAGTTGAAGTGCAGCGAGGAGAGCCCGGCGTCATCGGCCAGTTGAATGGCGGCCCGGACCAGCGCGGGGGCGATGGCGCCAGCGTCGGGATGATCGGGGGCGACCAGCACGCGCGCCCCGCTGACCGGGCTAAAAGGCACCGCGGCCACGGCTTTGGGATAGTAGGGGATGCCCGCGCGGTGGGCGGCCTCGGCCCAGCCCCAGTCGAAGACGAACTCCCCGCGGGAGTGGAACTTCAGATAGAGGGGAATCGCACCGATGAGGGTGTCGTCCTTATCGAAGGCGCACAGGATCTGGGGCACCCAGCCGCTGGCCTCATCCAGGCAACCGGAGCGCTCCAGAGTGCTCAAAAAGGCGTGGCTTAAGAAGGGGTTGGTGATGCGGGCGATCGCGTCCCACGCCTCGGCGCGAAGCTCGCTGACGCCGGCGCGAATCTCAATGCGGATGGAACTCATAGGGGCCTCTAGCTACGTCGACTTCGGGATGAGCAGCGGCGGTGATGCGCGCTCAACACTCCGCGATGGAACCTCGCTGGAGCGGAGCGTCTGATAAGGAATGCGATTGTTTGCGGCGGGCGTTCTATGCGACGATGGCCCGGCAGATGACGAGCCCGACTCAGACCTTTTACGTAGATGCCCAGGAGCGCTGGATATGCAGGTGGCGCAAGATCAGATCGTCAAAAAAGTCCTCGCTCGGCAGCCCTACCCGATGCTCTTTTCGAGCGTGGTGGGGAGCCATCTTTACGGCTTTCCCTCCTTTGACTCCGATCATGACATCCGCGGGGCGCATATTCTTCCGCTGGAGAATGTCGTCGGCCTCTACAACGAGCGCGAGACGCTGGAGGTGATGGAGACGGTCGATGGGGAGAAGATCGATTTTGTCTCGCATGATGTTCACAAGTACTTCTCGCTCCTGCTCAAGCGAAATACCAACGTTCTGGAGCAGATCTACTCGCCGCTGATCCATCATCGCACGGCCTATTTTGATGAGCTGCGCGAGATCGCCGGGGAGTGTCTGACCAGCAATCACGGGCACGCCTACCGCGGGTTCGCCCAGAAGATCTGGACGGTGTTTGAAAAGCAACGCAAGCTCAAACCACTGCTCTATGTGTTTCGCACCCTCTTGACCGGCCTCAATCTGATGGAGACTGGCGAGGTGGAGGCCAATATCATGCGGCTCAACCACCGCTATCGGCTGCCCTATCTGGGCGATCTCATCGCGCTGAAGCTCCACGGCTCCGAAGACACGCTGATGGAAGACGCCGATATGAGCTTTTACGAGGGGGAGTTTCGCCGGCTGATGCGCCGTCTGGATGACGCGCGTTTTCACAGCGATCTTCCTGAGGAGCCACGCGGCAAGCCCGAGCTCCACGATCTGCTGGTGCGGATGCGTCTGGAGCACGGGCAGGCCGGCTGAGGCGGCTTCATCCCGACAGAAAGGGGGGGCCGGTCAGGCCACGTAGATGGTCTTGATGTTGGTGAACTCGTGGATGCCTTCTGCGGCGAGCTCGCGGCCAAAGCCGGAATCTTTGATGCCGCCGAAGGGCAGGCGCGGGTCGCTTTTGACGATCTCGTTGACGGCGACAAAGCCGGCGCGCAGGCGGCCGACCAGGTTGTGGCCGCGGCTGCGGCTGGTCCAGATGCTGGCGCCCAGACCGAAGTTACTTGTGTTGGCCAGCCCGATGGCCTCGTCGGTGTCGCGGGCGCGCACCACCGCGGCGACCGGGCCGAAGGTCTCTTCGGCGAAGGCGGGCATCTCCGGGGTCACATCGACGAGGAGCGTGGGGGCGTAGAAGTAGCCGGGGCGGTCGAGAGGCTCCCCGCCAACCAGGCAGCGCGCGCCCTGGCGCAGGCTGCGCTTGACCTGCTTATGCAGCTCGTCGCGAAGATCTTTTCGGGCCATCGGCCCCACGTCGATGGCTTCGTCGTGGGGATCACCGACCTTGAGCGCTTCGATGGCGCTTTTAAAACGCGCGATGAACGCGTCGTAGATGGCCTCCTCGACGATGAAGCGTTTGGCGGCGATGCAGCTCTGGCCGTTGTTTTGAAAGCGTCCCTGGACGGCTTTTTCGACGGTGCGTTCGAGGTCGCAGTCCGCGAGCACCACAAAAGGATCGGAGCCACCCAGCTCAAGCACGCATTTTTTGAGCGATTCGCCAGCGATCGAGGCCACCTGGCGGCCGGCGCGGGTGGAGCCGGTCAGGGTCAGCGCGGCCACATCGCTGTGGCGGATGAGCTCCTCGGTTTTGCGATTGCTGATAAAAAGATGCTGGAAGGTGCCCGGCGGAAAGCCCGCCGCGTCGAAGAGTTCCACGATGTCGCGGGCGCAGCCCGGGGTGCTCGATGCGTGTTTGAGCAGGGCGACGTTGCCGGCCATCATCGCCGGTGCCGCAAAGCGGAAGACCTGCCACAGCGGGAAGTTCCAGGGCATGATCGCCAGCACCACCCCTAAGGGCTCATAGGTGACGTAGGAGTCGGAGGCCTCCGTCTCGATGTGGCGGGCTTCGAGCAGGGTGCCGGCGTGGTCGGCAAAATACTCACAGGCCCAGGCGCATTTCTCGACCTCGGCGCGGGCCTGGGCGATGGGTTTGCCCATCTCGTCGGTCATGCGCCGGCTTAAGTGGGAGATGCCGCGGCGAAGTTCCTCGGCCAGCAGTCGGAAGTGGCGCGCACGCTCGACGATGGGGGTGTGGCGCCAGCGCTCAAAGCCCTCGCGCGCGGCGTTGAGGCGCTCGACGACCTCGTCGTTGGTATGGTCGGGGAACTCCGCGATGAGCTCTTCGGTGGTGGGGTTGATCGCGCGCATGGGGACCTCGGTTGAAAGCATGGGACATCCTATCAGCTGATGGGGCCAATCTAATCGCAGCGGCCCGGGGCACAACCGAGCCTCGCGGGGGCCCCGCGCTCATGAAAAGGACCTCAGTGACGCTCGGGGTGGTCGCGAAGCGCGCTGAGGGCGGAGGGGGAGAGTTCGTCGAGAAGTTCTGGGGCCGAGAGGCGCGCGCCCTCGGGCACCCAGCCCAGGCTGTGCGCCAGCAGTCCGATGATCGCCGGGGCGTCGAGACCTCGCTCGCGAAGCACATCCAGCGCATCGGAGCCGTCGCGTTTGGAGAGACGCTCGCCAGCTTCATCGCGCATCAGCGGCACGTGCCAGAAGCGGGGGGGCGGCTGGTCAAACGCCTCAAAGAGCGCGATCTGGCGCGCGGTGGAGTCGAGCAGGTCGTCACCCCGCACCACATCGCTGATGCCCATCAACGCGTCATCCAGGACGACGGCGAGCTGGTAGGCGAAGATGTCGTCGGCCCGGCGCAGCACGAAGTCGCCGACGTCTTCAGCCAGATGCTGGCGCTGCACCCCGCAGATGAGGTCTTCAAAGACAACCTCGCGCTCGCCGGCCACAAAACGCCAGGCGGGAGGGCGATCGGGGCGCTCCTGCTGGCGGGCTTCGCGCTCCGAGGCGCTTAAATGGCGGCAGCTGCCCGGGTAGATGATGCCACCGGGGCCGTGAGGGGCGCTGGCGGCCTCGGCGATGTCTTTGCGGGAGCAATAGCAAGGGTAGACCAGGCCCCGGGCTTGCAGGCGCAGCAGCGCGGCCTGGTAGAGCCCCACACGCTCCGACTGATTGTAGGGGCCGGCCGGACCTCCGAGCTCCGGGCCTTCGTCCCAGTCGAGGCCCAGCCAGCGCAGGTCGTCGAGGATCTTTTCTGCGCTGCCCTCACGCACCCGAGGCTGGTCGAGATCTTCGATGCGCATCACAAAACGCGCACCGGCCTGGCGGGCCTGCAGCCAGGCGACCAGCGCGGTGCGCAGGTTGCCGGTGTGCAGGTCGCCGGTGGGGCTTGGGGCGTAGCGCCCGGCGGGGCCCTGACGGCGAAGATCAGCGGCGCGCTCAAAGAGAGGATCGAGGTCGGGCAGGGGCATGGGCGAGGTGGGGGGCTGAAAGGAGAAGGGCAGCGACGGCGCGTAGTATAGACGCAATCGCTGCGCTGCCCACCTGCACATTCCGCCGCACGGAATTCGGCCCCGCTTCGCCTCAGCGACGGATGTCTCTCAGCGTCGGGTGGGAAACGAGGAGCTGGGCGCCGGGGTGTCGGGGGCGACCCGCGGCGCCGGCGACGTTCTGGCAGGAGGGGCGTCGGCTTCGTCGGCTTCGTCGGAGGCGTCGGCTTCATCGGAGGCGTCTTCGGCGCTCTTCGGATCGGTGCTGGCCGGAGTCAACGCGTCGGCGTCTTCGGCGGAGGTCGGAGATGATGCGGCCTCGGCCGCGTTGTCTTCGGCCGGGGCGTCGGCGCGGGCGGGGGGCTCGTCGCTCTCGCAGGTGGCGCGCACCGGGCAGAACTCCTGACTTTTGCCGTCGAGGTAGCTCTGAGGCGGCATGCGCGCAAAGGTGTGCTCGGGGCGCAGGCGAAAGCGTCCCGAGGGAATGTGCTCTTCGGCGGCGGCCATCGCCGCGACCGAATCGTCAAAAGGTCCAAGAAGGCGTGCGGTGGGGGCTTCAAAACGCTCGATGGCCACCTCGCGCAGCTCGGCGGCCTGGCCGAAGCGCCCGCCGGCGCTCTCGACCTCCACGGTGGTGGTCTCACCGGTGGTGTGGCGCACGTCGCTTATGCTCACCAGAAGCACGCCGTAGAAGGGGCCGTTATGCGGGGGGCTCAGGTCCTGGCGGGTATAGCTGACGATCATCGCGCCGCTTAAGTTGTTGTCGGGGCGAAAGGCGCAGAGCTGCTCGGTGCGCAGCACCCGGATGGGACCGCGCTCCTCCAGGGCGATCTCGACGGCGGCCAGCTCCATATCATGGAGGCCCACAAAGAGGCGGTCGCCGCGGCGGGCGTCGTGGCTTGCGAAGAGCGCGAAGAGCGGGGTGTGGGCGTTGGGGCGCTCGGCGAAAAAGCAGTGGGCGGCGTGGGTATCTCGTCCGCGCAGCGGGCGGTGTGCGATGCCCTCGGTGATCACCGGATCGACCGAAACGGTATGCCAGCCCAGGCGCCCCTCGTAGGTGGTCCGGGCGCTGCTGAGCTGCTCAGGCTCGCGCCAGGGATGCTCGGGGCGGGAGCCGTGGGCAACCTCGCGGATCGGTGGCGGCATGGTGCCTTCGTAGCGCATGCGCTGGGCGATGGCGGCCTGCTCGGCGGCCAGGTGCACCACAAGCTCGGCGCGTCGAAGCGGGGGCTGAATGCACTCCGCGCAGCGTACCTCCTCGGGCTCTGGGGGGGCGCTGGCGCAGCTCAACCCGCCACTGGCAAGGAGCAGCGCGCAGCAGAGCGTGGCGAGCACGATCGGAGCGTGACGTGGCATGGTCTCCCCCTTTAAAAAAGTTCTTCGGCCTGCACCCGGGCGCTTCGTCTGTGTGGGGCTAACGTGTTGAGCCTACAGGGAAAATTAATCACGTGCTCCCGGGCGAAAAATGCAGGGTGAGGGATTGACCGCGCCCCTGGCGAGCGCAAGATCGCGCCACGCGAAGCAGTCTTGTGTCGCGGGCATTCAACGGTCTGGCCGCAGGGGAGACACGCATGATTTTGATCACGGGACGACGCGCTCCACAGGTGCCTCAGGTGCTGAAGGAGCAGGGCTTTGAGGTGGAGATTCGCGACGGTGCAACGCCGGAGCATGCCTCCTCGGGGCAGGATGGTTTTGATGCGAAGGGGGAGGCGGAGGTGGTGGTGATTGAGGGCGATGCCCGCACGCTTGAGCGTGTTTTGAGCGCATCGCGAGAGGTGAAGCCGCGCAGCTCCCGCGCGCTGCGCGTGGCCTTTACCTACAACATCAAACGGGGCATCGCCGGGGATCAAGAAGCCGAGTTCGACTCGCCGCGCACCATCTCGGCGATCGTCGAGGCCTTGCAGGGCTGGGGCTATGAGGTGGTGCCCATTGAGGCGGGCCCCGACCTTCCAGCGCGCCTCGACGCGGTGGCGCCCGACCTTGTGTTCAACATCGCCGAGGGCTGGCACGGGCGCAGCCGCGAGAGCCAGGTGCCGGCGATGCTGGAGTACCGCGGCATTCCCTTTGTGGGCAGCGATTCGGTGTCGATCGCGCTGACCCTCGACAAGGTCCTGGCCAAGCGCCTGGTGGCCTCGGCCGGGCTCGACACGCCGGCCTTTCAGGTGTTTCGGGCCGCCGATGAGCCGCTCAACCCGGCGCTCGCGTTTCCGCTGATCGTCAAGCCGGCCTGTGAGGGTTCGAGCAAGGGCATCGGTGAGGGCGCGGTGGTGCATGATGAGGAGGCGCTGCGCGCTCGGGTGCGCCATCTGCGCGAGCGCTACAACCAGCCCGCCCTGGTGGAGGCGTACATCAGCGGGCGAGAGTTCACGGTGGCGGTGATCGGAAACGGTCAGGATCCCTGTGTGCTGCCGGTGCTGGAGGTGGCGTTTAATGAGGCTGCCGGCGAGTTTCCGGTCTACAGCTACGAGATCAAGCAGGAGATCGTGGCCGGAGCGCGCTATCTCTGCCCGGCGCCGATCGACGGGGAGCTGGCCGAGCGTCTGGCGCGCCGCGCCCGCGAGGTCTTTGGCGCGCTGGAGCTGCGCGACCTGGCGCGGGTGGATTTTCGCCTGGCTGACGACGGTACGATTCACTTCCTGGAGGTCAACCCGCTGCCGGGGCTCACGCCCGACTACAGCGATGTATGCCTGATCGCCTCGGCCGCCGGGCTGACCTACCAGACGCTCGTGGGCCATCTGATGCGCGCGGCGCTCACGCGGATGGGATTTCCCGAAGAGGCGATGCCCGGTGTGGTGCCGCTCTCGACGCTGGCTGCAGGCGTGGGCCTGGGGGAGGCCGTGGGTTGAGCGAGCAGGTAAGCCTCAGACCCCGCGGCCGCAGGCCGCGGGCGCGCGAAGCCGGCGTGCGCATCGGGCGGCTCCCCTGCGGGCCGCTCAACGCCATCACCGACGTGGCCGGCGTCAAAGTGGGGCATCGCACCCTGATGTCCTACGACGGCCAGGTGCGCAGCGGCGTCACCGCGATCTTGCCCAACGACAACCCCTATGAGGAGCGCGTCATCGGCGGGAGCTTTACGCTCAACGGCGCTGGCGAGGTCTCCGGGCTTGTGCAGGTCAACGAGTGGGGGCTGCTCGAGACGCCGATCTGCCTCACAAACACCTTAAGCGTGGGCGTGGTGCAAGACGCGGTGGTGCAGTGGATGGTGCGCCGCCACCCCGAGATCGGCCGCAGGGGCGATGTGCCGATTCCCCTTGTTGGCGAGTGCGACGACTCCTGGCTCAACGACATCGCCGGCGGTCACCTGCGCGCCCAGCACGTCTTTGAGGCGCTCGATCGCGCACGCGGCGGCCGGGTGCGCGAGGGCAACGTCGGCGGGGGCACGGGCATGATCACCTGCGACTTTAAAGCCGGCGTGGGCACCTCCTCGCGGCGTTTTGGTCCGCCGGAGATGAGCTACACCCTGGGGGTGCTCGTGCAGTCGAATTTCGGGGTGATGAACGATCTGCGCATCGCCGGGGTGCCCGTGGGCCAGGTGCTTGAGCGCGATTATGAGGGCTACGACCGCCGCCGGGTGAACTACGGCAGCATCATCGTGGTCTTTGCCACCGACGCGCCGCTTTTACCCAAACAGCTTGAGCGCATCGCCAAACGCTGCGCGCTGGGCCTGGGGCGCGTGGGCAGCATGGCCGCACACGGCTCCGGGGAGATCATTCTGGGGTTTTCGACCACCAACATCGTGCCGCGCCACCCGGTGGGCTGGACCGGCTCGCTGGTCTATGTGCACGACCAGCACACCCGCGACCTCTACGAGGCCGCCATCGAGGCCACCGAAGAGGCCGTGGTCAACAGCCTCTTCGCCGCCGAGTCGATGTCGGGCTTTCTGGGCCGCTATGTGCCCTCACTTCCCCTCGACGACGTCCGCCAGATCATGGCCTCCCGCGGCTGCTGATTTTCTCAATCAGGGAGGAAGGTGTGGTCAGGCGTTGTGGTGAAAACACAACAACGCCTGAGCGCCTGATTGAAATAACCTGATTGAAAATCATTGGAAATTAGCGATCGCTGGCGGCTTCCAGGTTCAGGCCGCCGGGGGAGGCGTAGGAGACGTGGCAGGCGTAGCCGTAGCCCACCACGCCAAAAGGCTCGTCGGCGCTGAGCGTGTGGAAGCCGGCGTCGACCTCCAGCGTGGCGACCTCAAAGCGGCCGCGGCTTCCCACAAGCGCCCAGCGCGAAGCGGGGATGGGCTCTCCGTCGATGCGCACCTCCTGACCGGTGGGCACGATGATGTTGAGGTAGTCCCGCTCGTAATTCTGAGGGGTGAGCACGATGTAGTTGTCGCGGAACTGGTCGGTGGGCACGCCCGCCGACATCGCCGGGTCGCCGATGCCGGTGGGGTTGTTGAAGTCGATGCCCTCGTTGCACTCCCGCGGGATGCCCAGCCAGTTGGAGCCGACCATGTATTGCATCAGGGCGACGGGCTTGCTGGCGCCGAGCTCGAAATGCTCGCGGGCCTCAAACTGGCGCCATTCGCCGGCCTGAAGCGTGCGGCCGTGCACGCCATCGATGGGCGGGTCGGTCTGGAGCTGGGTGCCGTCTTCCGCCGCGATCACCCGCCAGACGTCGGGCTCGGGCTGGGAGCCCACCGCGCGCGGGCTGAACTTGGAGCCCACATAACGCGTGCCCCAGGCCTCCACCGGCAGCAGCACCGACTCGATGTGGTCGCAGCGGTTCACGCCGAGCACGACGTTGCCGCATTGGTGGCCTCCGAAGACGGTGATGGGCTGCTCGGCGATGATATGCGTGCCGGTCAGATCGGGGCAGGGGGAGGTCTGCTCGGGCGGCCCGTCGGGGGAGGCCAGGCAGCCTTCCTGCTGCGCGGCGCTGAGCTCCACACCGGAGGTCGACAGGTTCAGCGACTGCCCCGGAGCGAGCGTAAAGACGCGTTCTTCGCCGGCGGGGATCGCCGGCACCCCCGGTCCGCTGATCACCTCCGCCGAGGGGGTGATGCGCACTTCGTTGGGCTGGTTGGTGGAGTTGACGATCGTCAGGTAGCCGCGGATGCGCGTGGCCCCTCCGCGGAAGTACCAGCTCATGCCAAAGTACTCGCGGCCCACCGAGTTGGTCGGAAGCAGGAGGGTGCCGTCGTTGGAGTAGACGTCGACGTTGTTGAGCGGGTTGAACTGGTGGGCGACCACCGGAATCGAGCTCGTGACGCGGATGGCGTGGTCGTCAAAGATGCGCGTGCCGCTGTGATCGTAGCCCACCGGAATTGAGAAAATGCGCGCCTCCCCGGGAGGGATGGTCGTATCAAAAGGCTGGCCTTCGCTGTCGTTGAGGAGCTCGCGGCTTGTGGCGCCCTCAAAAAGGCGCACCCGGGCGTCGAGCTCCTCGTTGGGGTTGGTGATGACGATGGCGTGGGGCTGGCTCAACGCCTCTTCGAAGTTATCGAGGTCGGCCGACCAGTACTCGCAGCCGATGTAGCTGGAGACCTTGGTGGAGATCTCGCAGAGCTCCTCGCAGGCCCCGTCAAAGCATTCGGTGCCGGTGGGGCAGCGCTGGCCGGGCACGTAGGCGCCGGCCTCGTTGCAGACTTCGAGTTGATCGCGGCCCAGGCAGCGGTTGATGCCCGCCTGGCACTCGGGCTGGCCGCAGCGCCCCTCCTCGCAGGTGGCGCCGCCGGGGCACTCCGCCTCGCGCCAGGCGGTGCCGGTGGCGTTGCAGAAGCGCTGCAGGCCCTCATCGGTGCAGGCATCAAAGGCGCCGGGCTCGCAGAGCTGGTCGGTGCAGCGGGCCGAGGCCGCGTCGCAGCGAAGCTCCCCCTCGCAGAGGGTCGTCTCCCAGCCGGTGGCGTCGGCGCGGCAGACTTCCAGCGTCACCGCGTCATCGCAGCGCGCCTCCCCGGGCACACACACGGTGGCCGTGTCACCGGCGTCACCCGTGGTGTCGGCGTCGTCCGGGCTGGAGGCGTCGGGGCCCTCGGTGGGGTCGACCGGGGAGGAGCAGCCGGCGGCAAGGAGCGCGGCCAGCATCAGCGGGAGAAGCGTTGAGAGTGGTAAGCGCACGTTAAACCCTGGTGGTGGAAACAAAAACACGCGGCCTGCCACCAAACAGTGCAGGCCGCGTGCTTTATGCCGTGGGGCGCCCACCTGCCTGGCGCCCGTCTGAGAGGAGGCGCCCCGGCGAAGAGACGCCGGGCGTAGGATCAGGCCGGGGTCTTCGCCGAGGATTCGGGCGTGCGCCGCTTGGGCGCGTCGGCCGGCGCTTTTTCAGCGTTTTTCTCGGTGGCCGGGCTGGCGGGCTTTCCCGCCTCGGCACCGCCCTGCTTAAAGCTCTCGGCCGGGGGGTGGTGGTAGGCCGGGTCCATCAGGCATTCGCGCATCGTCGTGACGAGCTTGCCGATGTGGTAGCCGTCGTAGCAGCGGTGATCGAGCGTGAACGAGGAGCTCATCACGTCGGCCACCTTGACCTTTCCGTCGACCACCGCCGGGGCCTGGTAGACCGCCCCGGGAAGGAGCACCAGCGGGGTGCGCGAGGCCGGCACCAGCGGCGCAAGCCCCAGGCGGATATTAAAGGGGGCGCAGTTGGTGACCATGCCGCTTCCAAAGGGATCGTCGCGGATGCCCAGCTTGCCCAGGTCAATCGGCACCGCGAAGGTCAGCATATCGACCATGCGCATCACCGCCGGAAGCAGCAGCGGCGGAATCTTATCGATCATCGACTTGGTCTGCTCGATCTCCTCGTCCTGCCCCTTGCGCACGCGCGTGGCGCGGGTGTGCAGGTACTCGGCGATCTCGACGATCGAGAGGCGATCGGCGTTGCGGATCTTCACCCCGCTCAAATCCGCGTCCTTGCCGTCGCCCCCGGCCACGGCCACCTGACAGAAAATATCGATGTTCTCGCGCTGCAGCACGCGGTTGCCGACCACAATCACGTTGAGCTCGGGGTAGAGCGAGAACATGATCGCCATCGATTTGACGAGGTACGCCGTCATCGTGATCTTCTGGCCCGAGTACGCGCTGACCTCCTCCAGGTAGGTGAGGATCTTGTCGGCCGGGTGGGTCTCGTGGCCGTAGACGGTGGGGTCGGAGGGGCGGTTCCACATGCCCACCGAGAGCTTTCGCCACGACGAGGTGCGGGTGGGTTTCTTCCAGAGTTTGGCCATCGGGGGCTCCCGTGTGCAGCGCCGAGCGGGTCGGCGGCGTTGGTAAAGGACGAATCAGCAGCGCGGCGAATGTAGCGGCCGGACTCGCCAGCATCAAGGGAATCGGCACGCGCACAGGGTGATGCCTGGCGAGTGGTGACGAAGGGGGGCTGAAGCTCGTGGGGCGGTCTGCGTCGAGGTGATGAAGGCCGGTCGAAGCCTGTCAGATGGTGTTCGTCGAGGTGACGAGCGGCAAAAACTACCCATAAGGGGGTCTTCTGCGAAGTGACGAAGGGGGTCTTAAGAGCTTCGGAGGGGCTTCGTCGAGGTGACGAGCGGTAGAAATTACCCATAAGGGGGTATTCTGCGAAGTGACGAAGGGGGTCTTAAGGGCTTCGGAGAGGGTTCGTCGCGTTGACGAAGGGGGCTCAAGGGCTTCGGGGGGCTTTTATCGATTCACGTCGGGGGAGGCCGGCGAGGGGGAGGGGCGGGGAGGTTGAAGCGCGCTATGCCCGGCCGGTAGTCTGATCGGACTCGTTCTGTTTGGAAGAATCGAAAATTTCGCGCGCGGTAGCGGGCGCGACGAGGCGATGATGCGAAGCGGTCCATGGGGTGCAATGGTGTTGGCGGGGCTGCTGGTTCTGGGAGCCGGCTGGGGATGCGGGGCGGAAACGCCCGGGGTGGAGGCGCCACCGGCGGTGGTGCGGGCGTTATGGAATCCGACCTCTGGCGAGCTTCCGACCCCCACCGATCTTTTGCGCGACGCGGAGCGGGGGCAGCTGGCCCTGCCGGTGGGCGATGAGCTCTCGGAGGCGGAGCGGGAGTTTCGCACCTACCTCAACCGGCTCGACGCCTACCCTTTGAGCAGCGCGATGCGTTTTCCCCTCTCGGGGCCGGTGCAGGAGAGCTCGCTTCTGGGGGCGGTGGTGATGGTCGAAGAGCCCGGGATGCGCAGCGTCGCAGTGCGCCCGCGTTATGACGCGGAGCTTGAGGCGGTGGTCGTGGAGCTGGCCGAGGGCGAAGCGCTCTTGCCGGGGAGACGCTACACCCTGGGGCTTCGGGGCTACGAGGGGGGCGCGAAGGGGGCGGCCGGGGAGCAGCTTGTGGCCGACGCCGCGTTTTATCTTTTGCGCAGCGAGGAGCGGCTCATGGATCACCCCGACGCGCTCCCCGGGGCGACACGCGCCGAGCGCGAGGCGCTGGCCGCTGAGCTCACGGCGCTGCAGGAGGATTACATCCCGGCGATGGGGGTGCTGGCCTCCCGGGGCATTCCGCGAGACGCGATCGCGGCGATGACGCAGTTTACGACGACCAGCCTGCCGGCCATCGCCTTTGATAGCGCGTCGGGTCGGGTGCCTCTGCCCAACGCGCTGCTCACCGACGAGGCCGGTCGGGTGGCGCTGCCGGTGGACGCGAGCGACACGCGTGAGCGGGCCGAGATCCTGCGCGGGCTCAACGGCTACGACGGGTTCGCGATCTCCGGGGCGATGCGGGTTCAGAGCACAGCGAGTTTTGGGGAAGGGGTGGGGCAGGGCGCGGAGCTGCGGGTTTTTCGCTTAAGGGAAAGCGGGCGCTGGGAGGAGGTCGTGGACCTGGAGCGGGGGCGTTTTGATGACGCCTCCACCCTCTGGGTGCGCCCGCGTCTGACGCTGGAGCCTCAGACGACCTACGCCTATGTGGTGGCGGGTGACGTGCCGGCGGCCGACGGTCGGGCGCATCGGCCGCAGCCCCTGGGCGCGATGCTGATGATGGAGGCGCCGCTGGTGACAGGCGGTCGCTCGGAGCTCGGCGTGCTCACCGACTCGGAGGCGCAGCGCCTGGAGCCTGTGCGCGCCGAGGTCGACAGCTTGCTCCGCCAGCTGGAGGCCGAGGAGGGGCTCAATCGCAGCACGCTGGCGGCGGCCGTGCCCTTTAAAACAGCGTCGTCGGCCAGCACGCTGCTCGCGCGCCGCCAGAAGCTCTACGACGACGAGGTGCGCACCTCGGTGATCAACCTCGAGGTCACCGAGCCCTCCGGGGGCACTCGCCTCTTGCTCAACAGCGTCGATGCGGTGGTGCGCGGTCAGATGTTTATCGCCGACCACCTCGACCCGGCCACCCGCGCCTTTTACCCGGATGGGCGCTACGAGGAGCGCGCGGTGGATTTTGTGATGACCTTGCCGAAAGACGTCTCGGTGGCCGAGCCCCTGCCGGTGGTGCTCTTTGGCCACGGGCTGATGACGAGCCGCGAGCTTCTGTACTTGATCGCCGAGCCCCTGGCCGCCGCTGGCTACGCGGCCTTCGCGCTGGACTTGCCCTACCACGGAGAGCGGGCGGTATGCCTGAGCGATATGAACTGCGAGGGCGACGCCACCTGCGACGCGCTCGGCCAGTGTCTCTATGCCGATGGCAGCCGGGGGCGAGTCAACCGGGTGGAGGTGCCCTGGCTTTTGAGCCTGGGCAATCAATTCGATGAGCTTCTCTCGTACCCGAGCACCAGCGGCGCGGTGTTTATCGATATGGAGAGCCTTTTTGGCACCCGCGACCACTTTGCCCAGGCCGTGCTCGATTTGCAGCAGGCCGTGCGCGTCTTGCAGAGCGACGCGCTGGAGCAGGCCATCGTCGACACCACCGGGCTGTGGGTGGGCGATGAGATCGTGTATCTGGGCATGAGCCTCGGGGGCATCCTGGGGTCATCGCTCTCGGCGGTGGAGCCCGCGATCGACGACTTTGTACTCAACGTGCCCGCCGCCGATCTGGTGCGCATCATTGAACACTCGACGTCCTTTGAGACGGCGTTTGAGCACGCGCTGCACGTCCGCGGCATCGAGCATGGGAGCGACGCCTACATCGAGTTTGTGCAGGCCCTGCGCTGGATTCTCGACCCGGTCGACCCGCTCAACCTTGTGCAGCACACCCTTCTGCAACCTTTGCCCGGGCATCCGGCGCGACGCGTGTTGATTCAGATGGCCTCTGGCGACCGGGTGGTGCCCAATGAGGGCACCCGGGCGCTCTCGGAGCGCATGGGGGTGACGATCACGGAGTATGATCCGGGGCTGACCGACCACGGGTTTTTGTTCAATCCCAACCCGCTGGCCTACGGCTCGCGCACGGCGCGCGAGGATGTCGTGGAGTTTTTCGATCAGAGGTGAGTGTGACTGGATGGTGGCCTGACGGAACGAGAGCAAGGGGAGCGGGGATGAGGGCAGAGAGTGAGAAGCGAGCGGGCGTCTGGGTTCTGAGCGCGGCGGCGTTGGGGCTGGTGTGTCTGTGGGGCTCGCCGGCGCTGGCCGGCGGCTATGCGCAGGGCACCCAGGGTGCGGCCTCGGCGGGGGTGGCCGGCGCGATGACAGCGAGGCCCGATACGCCGGAGGCTGCCTTTTATAATCCGGCCGGGCTGGCGTTGCGTCCGGGCTGGGGGGCGATGGTGGGGAGCGGTGCGATCTTCCCGACCCTCTTTCACGTGGATCCGCAGGGTGGGGAGCGTACCCGCGCCGAGAACGATCTGGCGCTGGTGCCTCATCTGCACGCGGGCTGGCGTCCCGGGGAGCGCTGGGCGGTGGGCTTGAGCGTGGGCCTGCCTTACGGGAGCAGCCTGCGCTGGCCCGAGAACTGGGAGGGGCGCTTTGAGGCGCAGGCGGTGAGTCTGCGAGCCTTTGAGGCGGCGCCTTCGCTGGCGCTTCGGCCGACAAAGTGGCTCGCGATCGGCGCGGGGCCGCGGGTGATGCTGGGCACCCTGAGCCTTGGGAGGCAGATCGACGTGGCCCGCAGTGGCGAGGAGGCCCGTGTGGACCTCTCGGCCAACGCCTGGGGCCTTGGAGCGCAGGTGGGCGTGTGGGTGGCGCCCACCCGTCGCTTAAGCTTCGGCCTGAGCTGGCGCTCGACCGTGCGCCTGAATTTCTCGGGCGTCGCCGATTTTAGCGATGTGCCCCCGGAGCTCTCCGAGCAGGCCCGCGATACCCCCTTCACCACCACCATCGTGCTCCCGGACCGCATCGTGCTCGGTGGCGCCTGGGAGCTCGGAGCCGACGCCATCGTCAGCCTGGACGTGGAGTACAACCGCTGGAGCACCAACGAGCGCTTTGAGGTCGACTTCGACGACGCGCAGGTCGACGACATCGATGACGCCCGAAACTGGCGCGACACCTTCGGCATGCGCGTCGGCGTCGAATACGCCTCCCCTTTTGGCGGCCTCGTCATGCGCTCCGGCTTCGCCATCGACCCCTCGCCGGCCCCTCCCGAAGCCATCAGCCCGGCCCAGCCCGACACCGACCGCTACATCGCATCTCTGGGCGTCGCGTACGATGTCGACGAGCACCTCCAGGTCAACCTGGCGTACAACTACGTGATCTTAAGCCAGAACGCCGCCGGCGCCGACGCCTACCCGGGCATCTACGACGGCTTTGCGCATGTGCTGGTGTTGAGTTTGCTGGCGAAGTAGGGGGGCGATGCGTCGACGTGGTGGTGTCTTGACACAAAACATCCCCGGGGCGACCGTTGCGCAACATCACGCAACACCACCCCCGGGAGGACGTCCATGACACAGGCCGACAACACCCCCGAGCGCGGCTACTCCGAGCGCTTCGATGACGCCTTTCGCTGCGCGAGCAGCTGGCACCGCGCGCAGACCCGAAAGGGCAAACAGACCCCCTACATCAACCACCTGATGGCCGTGGCCGCGCTTGTGGGCAGCAACGGCGGCAGCGAAGACCAGGTCATCGCCGCGCTCCTGCACGACGCCATCGAAGATTGCGTCGGCGAGATCCCCGACATCGCCGCGCAGATTGGCGAGCGCTTCGGGGCCGATGTGCTCTTTATCGTCGAGGGCTGCACCGACGCCTACGAAGACCCCAAGCCCCCCTGGCAGCCCCGCAAAGAAGCCTACCTGGCCCACCTGCGCGAGCTCCCCGACGACTCCCCCATCCTGCTCGTCTCGTTGGCCGATAAGGTGCACAACGCCTCCTCGATCGTACGGGACCTGCAGCAGCTGGGTGACGCGCTCTGGGAGCGTTTTTCGGCCAGCAAAGCGCAGTCGCTCTGGTACTACCGCAGCCTGGCCGAGATCTTTGAGGCGAAGATGCCCGGGTACCTGAGCGGGGAGCTTAAGAGGTTGGTGGGGGAGATGGGGCGCGGCTGAGCGTTCGACATGCTCTTAAGAGCCTGCGCTCCGCCTCCCACTTGCCCCCCACCTTCCCCCTTTGCTAGTTAACCCATCGATCCGCACAACGTCGCGCGCCGCTTGAGCTTCATGCTCGCTACGATCGCCCCACAGGTCTTGAAACCCCGGTGGGTGGCGATCGCCGGAGCGGGCGGCGCATGCTGTGTTCTCAGATCGCGATGGCCGGTGCGCGCGGCCGCGACGGCTTATATGGGTATCAGGAGAGGAGTAAATGATGAGGATGTGTGGGAAGGTCGGGCGCGCTGCGCTCGTGGCATGCGTGTTGGCAGGTGTGGCGGGTTGCGCCGACGGCGGCTTCTTTGGGGGTTCGGGAGATGACGACATTCGCGTCGACACGCGCCCCGACACAGGCAACCTCCTCGACGCTGGCGAGGATGCCGGCGAGGTAGGGGACGACGCCGGCAACCTCCCGGACGCCGACGACGAGCCCGATACCAACACCGAGCCCGACACCAACACCGAGCCGGATGCCGACATCGTGCCGGAGCCGACCTGCGCCGACATCCTCGACACCTCGTCGACCTGGACCGTGCCCCTTGTGGGCCAGGCGCAACTCTGGGCGCGTGCCGCCTTCGATGGGGAGGGCGTGTGGGTGGCCTACGTGCAGCGCCCCGGCGAGTCCGGCACGCCGGAGCGGGTCTACGCCGCAAAAATGGGATGCGACGCCGAGCTTCTGGTCGAACCCTTTGAGGTGTCCACCTCGCCAGACGCGCGCAGCACTCAGGCGTCGTTGGCCGTCAGTGAGACGACGCTTTTTGTGGTCTGGAGCGAAGATGACCTCGAGGGCACCATCCGCGCGCGTACCTTCGATCTCGACGGTACGCCGCGCCAGGCCGAGTCTTTTGTGGTGACGCCCATTCTCAACTCCGGCGACGTCATCAACACCATCTGGCAGCCCGACGTCGCTGTCCTCGAAAACAACGAAGCCATACTCGCCGCCTCCGCCCTCACCCCCGAAGGTGCGCGCCTGGTGCTTCAGCGCTTTAACGCCGATGGTGAGCGCCTGCTCGACGGGTTTTTTCCCTATCCGGTCGACCTCTACGGTGAGCAGGTCAACCCGAGCGTGGCCGCAGACGCAAACCGACTCATCACCATGAGCTTTGTGGGCGGCTCCTCCGACGCCCCTCGGGTCTACCACGGCCAGATCCTGGCGGGTGAAACCAAAGCCACGCCCGCCCAGGCCATCGTCGCCCACCCTGCCATCGATCTGAACCGAGGAGGCCGCCTCTCCAAAGCCCAGAACAACGGCCGCCACTGGCTGGCGTACAGCGGAGGGGTGGGCTTTGGCAACGACATCATCGTCAAAGACGGCTCCCGTATGAGCGCTGGCAGTGACACGATCTCCAGCGCCATCGCCAACCGCGAGGCGCTCCTGGGCGACGTGGCCGCAAGCCCCACCGGCGGTGCGGTGGCCTGGATCACCCGCCAGTCCGGCGGCACCGCCGTCAACGTGCATGCGCGCCGCTTTCTCGCCAGCGCGTCGGGCGACTTCACCTCCCAGGCCGGCCGCGTCGACCTGCACAGCGGCGACCAGGCCCGGATGCCCTACGGCGTGAGCATCGACCACGTGGCCGGCTCGGTCTACGTGGTGCTCTGGGGTCAGGGCGCCGCTCCCAATACGCAGAGGGTGCAGGGGCGTTTTGTGAATCTCAATTGAGCGTGATCAGGGGGGCGTTGCGGGTGAGGCGGTCACGCGTCATGGTAGGTTTCACCACGACGCGGAAACCGTGCAGGAGAATGCCGATGGCAAGCGCAAAAGAAGAGCTGATCGCGTTTATTCACAAGCTTCCGGATGACCTGACCTGGGGTGAAATGAAGCAGGAGGTTCTGTCCTATTTGCAGTATGTTCATCACGTCCGGTCGTTGGTGGAGCGCGGGGAGCGCGACATCGACGAGGGGCGAACGATGTCCCATAACGTCCTGAAGAAGAAGCGGGGGCTCGGTTGAGCGTCCGCCTTCGCCGTACTCAATTCTTTTGAACTCAAGCCCCCCATTCCATGCCCGCATTCATCATGAACAAACCCCCCGGCTGCATCACCGCCCGGGTGGATTTTGAGGACCGCCCGACGGTCTACGACCACGTGCCGAAGCATTTTGAGCCGCTTCCCCATGTGGGCCGCCTCGACTTCAACACCGAAGGGCTCTTGCTCTTCACCGACGACGGCAAACTCGCCCAGGCCCTGCTCAACAAAGACTACGCCGGCCCGACGTCGATGGAGGAGACGAGCGCGGAGCTCGCGCCCATCGAGAAGGTCTATCACGTCAAGGTCAAGGCGAAGCTCGGGCCCGATGACCCGGTGCTCATCGCCCTGCAGGAGCCTCTGGAGTACGAGCCCGGCAAGTTCACCGCGCCGGCGCGGACCGAGTGGGTGGCGGAGCGCTCCAGCTGCACGTGGATCAGCATCACCATCACCGAGGGGCGCCACCGTCAGGTGCGAAAGCTCTGTGAGCGCAGCGGCCTGCAGATCCGCAAGCTGCGCCGTGTGCGTCTGGGACCGCTGGAGCTTGGCGAGCTGAAGCTGCGCTGGTGTCGGCATCTGAGCGACGAAGAACTCACCGAACTCTATGTGGCGGCCTTTGGCCATGACCCGCGACCCTGGCCCGAGGCGTAAGGGGTCTGAGTCGCGCTTCTGTTCATAACAGAACGTGAGCTAAGGGGGCTGAGTCGCGGATCTGTTCATAACAGAACGCCGGCTAAGGGGTCTGAGTCGCGCTTCTGTTCATAACAGAACGCGAGCTAAGGGGTCTGAGTCGCGGATCTGTTCACGACAGAACGCCAGTTAAGGGGTCTGAGTCGCGGATCTGTTCACGACAGAACGCCAGCTAAGGGGTCTGAGCTGTGGATTTACCTGAGTAGAACGCCAACTAAGCCCGCTTAGCTGTGGATTTACCTGAGTAGAACGCCAGCTCAGCCCGCTTAGTTGTGGATTTACCTGAGTAAAAGGGCAACTCAGCCTGCTTAGCTGCGGATTTACCTGAGTAAAACGCCAGCTAAGCCCGCTTAGCTGCGGATTTACCTGAGTAAAACGCCAGCTAAGCCCGCTTAGCTGTGGATTTACCTGAGTAAACCGGCAACTCGGTGTTCCGAGTCGTTGTCCTGAACAAAAAAAACCGGCAGGCCGTGATGGCCTGCCGGTTTTTTGCTCGGGGCTCAAGGAGAAGGGCGAGCCTTCTCCCCTGACCGAATCTTATGCCTGAATCTTCGAGATATCGGCGACGCCGAAGAAGAGGTCGCGCAGGCCGCTCAAGAGGGCGAGTCGGTTCTGGCGAAGGGCGGTGTCATCGGTCATGACCATGACGTCGTCGAAGAAGCGGTCGACGGGGGATTTGAGGCCGATGAGGGCGTCGCAGGCTTTTTGCCAGTCGCTTGTGGCCAGGGCGGCCTCGACGGTCTGGCGGGTGGTGCTGAAGGCGTCGAAGAGGGCTTTTTCGGCGTCTTCTTCAAAGAGCTCGGGGTTGGTCGGGGGGGCCTCGTCGAGCTCGGCGGCCTGCTTGGCCAGGATGTTGACGACGCGTTTGAAGCCGATGGCCAGGGGCTCGAAGTCGGCCTGGTCGCGGAGGCTGGCCAGGGCTTTGACGCGGCCGCGGACCGAGGGGATGTCGGTGACGCCGGCGGCGAGCACGGCGTTGACCACATCGGTGGGGGCGGCGTCGCGCAAAAGATAGTCGAGGCGAGTGACGAGGAAGGCTTTGACAGCGCCGGCGAGGCTGGCGGTGTCGTCGTTAAGGACGCCGGGGTTTTTGGCCTGGTAGGTGGCGATGGCCTGGTCGATGAGCTGGTCGAGGGTGACATGAAAGCCGGCGGCGTCGAGGATGCGGATGACGCCGAGCGCGGCGCGGCGCAGGCCGTAGGGGTCGGCGTTGGAGGAGGGAACAAGGCCGATGCCGAAGCAGCCGACGATGGCGTCGAGTTTCTCGGCGATGGCGACGGATGCGCCCACCTCGGAGCCGGGGAGCTCTTCGTCGGCGCCTTTCGGCAAATATTGGTCGTAGATGGCCTGCGCAACGGCCTCGTTTTCGCCGGATTTAAGGGCGTAGGCGCGTCCCATCACGCCCTGGAGGTCGGTGAACTCGAAGACGAGCTGGGTGACGAGGTCGGCCTTGGAGAGGAGGCCTGCGCGCGCCGCATCGTCGAGCGACTGGCCCTCCAGCCCCAGGGTTTTGCCCACGCGCCCGGCCAGCTCACCGATGCGTTCGGTGCGCTCTTTCATGGTGCCGATCTTGGCGAGCCAGACCACGCGCTCCAGCTCGGCGACGCGATCGGCAAGAGGGGTCTTGAGGTCGCGATCCCAGAAGAAGCGGGCGTCGTCGAGGCGCGCCTTAAGGACGCGCAGGTTGCCCTTTGCGACGAGCTCGGGGTCGCGCACAGGGGTGTTGTAGATGATGACGCAGGCGGCCATCAGGCCCGAGCCGTCGGGGTTTTCCAGCGCGAAGTAGCGCTGGTGGGAGCGCATCGAGCTGATGAGCACCTCGGGCGGGAGCTCCAGGTAGGCTTCGCTGAAGGGCAGGGTGACGGCGAAGGGTTTTTCGACGAGGTAGGTGACCTCCTCGACGAGCTCCGGGTCGTCGATGACGCGGGCGCCGATCGCCTCGGCGTGCTCTTTGAGCGCGACCTCGATGGTGGCTTTTCGGGCGGCGGGGTCGGGCTCGACGTCCGCCGCGCGCAGGTCGTTGAGGTAGCCGGAGATCGACGCGACGTCGATGGCACCCGGGGCGGCGAAGCGGTGACCGTAGGTCTGGGTCTGGCTCTGCACACCGGCAAAGCTCATCTTGACGAGCTCACCGCCGGCCACGGCCACGATCCAGCGCACGGGGCGAGCGAAGCTGAGCGAGAGGTCGGCCCAGCGCATGGATTTGGGGAAGTTCAGCTTTGCCAGGATGCCTTCGAGGAGCGTGGGCAGAATCTCTGTGGCGGGCTGTCCTTTCTCGAAGACTTTGGCGGCGATGTATTCGCCCTTGTCGGTCTCGACGGTGTAGAGGTCTTCGAGGGTGACGCCCTGGCCGCGGGCAAAACCTTCGGCGGCTTTGGTGGGCTGGCCGTCGCGGTAGGCGGCTTTGAGGGGGGGGCCGGTGCGCTCTTCGCTCAAGTCGGCCTGAGCCTCGGAGAGCTCGTCGATCAGGAGCGTAAGACGGCGCGGGGTGCCCATGGTGCGGATGGCCCCGTGGGTGAGGCGCGCGTCTGCGGCGGCTTCGGTAAAGAGATCGCGCAGCTGGTCGAGGGCCGCCGGAACGAAGCGGGCGGGCAGCTCTTCGCAGCCGATTTCAAAGATAAATTCCATAGCAACACACCGGGGTCTGAAGCGTTTTTAAATGTCTCACGAGGCCGCCTGGCGAGGGGCGACACGAAGCGCAGAAGATTTAGCCCTTCAAAAGCGGGAAGCCGAGCTCCTCGCGCTTGTCGAGGTGGGCGCGGGCGATACCGCGGGCCAGGTTGCGGATGCGACCGATGTACTTCTGGCGCTCGGTGACGCTGATGGCGCCGCGGGCGTCGAGCACGTTGAAGGTGTGGCTGGCCTTCATGATGTAGTCGTAGGCCGGCTGCACGAGCGCCTTCTCGATGAGCACTTTGGCCTGAGCCTCGAACTCATCGAACCAGCGGAAATGCAGCTCGGTGTCGGCCTCTTCGAAGTTGAAGTGGCTGAACTCCACCTCTTCCTGGTGGCGGATCTGGCCGTAGCTGACGTCTTCGGTCCATTTAAGGTCGTAGACGCTGTCGACGCCCTGCAAAAACATG
This sequence comes from Lujinxingia sediminis, assembly GCF_004005565.1. Classification (NCBI taxonomy): domain Bacteria; class Deltaproteobacteria; order Bradymonadales; family Lujinxingiaceae; genus Lujinxingia; species Lujinxingia sediminis. The sequence continues at coordinate 82,294 of NZ_SADD01000006.1, forward strand.
GCGATGCGCTCCAGACCGTAGGTGATCTCGGCGGGGATGGGGCTGAGCTCGATGCCGCCGACCTGCTGGAAGTAGGTGAACTGGGTGGCTTCCATACCGTCGATCCAGACCTCCCAGCCTAAGCCCCAGGCGCCGAGCGTGGGCTGCTCCCAGTCGTCTTCGACCAGGCGCAGGTCGTGCTCCAGCGGGTCGACGCCGATGGCGCGCAGGCTGTCGAAGTAGAGGTCGAGCACGTTGTCGGGACCCGGCTTCAAGAGGACCTGAAACTGAAAGTAGCTTCCCAGGCGGTTGGGGTTTTCGCCGTAGCGACCGTCGGTGGGGCGGCGGCAGGGCTCGACGTAGGCTACCTTCCAGGGCTCCGGGCCTAAGGCGCGCAGAAAGGTGTGGGCGTTGTAGGTGCCGGCACCCTTCTCCACATCCCAGGGCTGGGCGACGATGCAGCCCTGCTCGGCCCAGAAGTTTTGAAGGGTGAGGATGAGATCCTGAAAAGTCGCTGCGCTCATGGTCGCTCGTGACAGAGTGGGGAGGTTCAACAGGCTGGAAAAGCTCAAAAGCTCTAAGGCATGCACATGGGGGCGCGCGCGATGACGATCACCCCGCTTGTAGGGCGTGGCGCGCGACGGGCGCCGTTTATAGAGCCAAAGAAGTTCAGCTACAAGGGGGCCGTCGCAAGGCGGGGGCAGAGGGCCCGGGCGTCCCGTGGCCCGGCCGGTTGCCCCGCCGGTTGCCCGGCCGGTTGCCCCGCCGGTTGCCCCGCCGGTTGCCCCGCCGGTTGCCCCGCCGGTTGCCCCGCCGGTTGCCCCGCCGGTTGCCCCGCCGGTTGCCCCGCCGGTTGCCCCAATGGGGGGCCTTCTGTAGAGTGCCGGCCTTCTGCGGCCGGGCGGCCCGAGCGGCGTTTTTTCGAGAGAGCGCGCTGAGCCGTAAAGGAGAGTTGAGGTCCGCAGAGAGGCCATTTCTAACGACGATCTTTGAGCGACGAGCGACGAGCCATGGCGCAAGCGACGATGAAAAAACCAAACGTGGCCCTGGTGGGGTCAACCGGTGCGGTGGGCCGTGAGATGCTGGCGATTCTGGAGGCGCGAAACTTTCCGGTGGGCGAGCTGCGCCTGATGGCCTCAGCGCGCTCGGCGGGCGCGAGTGTGCAGGTGATGGGCCGAACGATCGTCATCGAAGATCTGGATACGGCCGACTTTGAGGGCGTCGACATCGTGCTCAGCTCGGCGGGCGGCGCGGTGAGCAAGGCCTTTGCGCCGCGGGCGGTCCAGGCCGGCGCGGTGGTCATCGACAATACCAGCGCGTTTCGTATGGACCCCGATGTGCCGCTGGTGGTGCCGGAGGTCAACCCTGAAGCCATCGCGCAGCATAAGGGGATTATCGCCAACCCCAACTGCTCGACGATTCAGCTGGTCTGTGTGTTGGAGCCTCTGCATAAGGCCGCAGGGCTCAAACGCGTGGTCGTGAGCACCTACCAGTCGGCCTCCGGTGCTGGCCAACAAGGCGTCGATGAGTTGCTCGCCGGAGCACGTTCGTATCTGAGCGGGGAACAAGAATCGGAGCCGGCGACGTTTGCGCATCCACTGGCGTTTGAGGCATTGCCGCAGATCGACGTGTTTATGGACGACGGCTTCACCCGTGAAGAAGAGAAGATGATGCGCGAGACGCGCAAAATCATGGGGCTTGAGGGCGTGGAGATCGCCGCGACCTGTGTGCGCGTGCCGGTGGTACGTGGTCACGGGGAGTCGGTGACGGTCGATCTGGAGCAGGCGTTGGGCGTGGAGGAGGTTCGCGAGCTCTGGGAGAAGACGGCGGGCGTTTCTGTGCTCGATGATCCCTCGAAGAGCGCGTATCCGCTGGCCCGAAAGGCCGCCGGCACCGACCCCTGCTGGGTGGGCCGACTTCGCCAGGACCGTGACCGCCCCAACACGCTGCACTTCTGGGTGGTGGCCGACAATTTGCGAAAGGGCGCGGCGCTCAACGCCGTGCAGATCGCCGAGGCGCTCATCGCGCAGTAGGGCGCGGGCGAGCTAACTAAGTTTCGATGGTGGATGGAGACTCGAGCATGATGAATTCGAAGAAATGGGCCCTGGCCCTGTTGGGGGCCGGGGCGTTGGGGGCGACACCTGTTGCCGAGGCCGAGGCACGTACTCCGCGCCGGTCTCCGCTGGTGCAAGACACGCAGGCGGCGACGCTGGGGACTGCGCTCATCAGCGACGACGGCGCCACCATCACGGCGGGCATCAAGGTCTGTAGCAAGCAGATCGAAGAGAATTCTCAGGTGAAGTTCTCCTTCACGACGACCTACGCCAACGACGATGCCGTGCTGGGTGACGCGGAACAGTTTTTTGAAGGGCCCTATACCTACGAGTTGGAGCGGGAGGCGAACAACGCGATCAACTGCCGTGAAGACGAAAACCCTGACTGCCAGACGCTCAGCGAGGATGCGCTGACGATTGCCGATGGGGTGGCAGAGGTGGAGGTGGCTCTGCGTGACCTGGTGGGGTTTAGCAACGCGGAGCTCTGCGAGACCGAAGGCACCGATATGGAGCATTTTGTGCAGCTGCATATCCTGCCCAACACCACCACCGTGGCGACGGAGGCCGATTATACCGAGGGGCGCGTCATCATGGACCTGATCCGCCCGGACGCTCCGATTCCGGATGAGGGGGTGAGCACGGCCTCGAAGATGCAACTGACGGTGCAGGTGGCGGAAGCCGAAGACGTCAGCGGTTACTTCGCGTTGATCAGCACTGAGCGTTTTGAAGGAGGCCAGCTTCCCTCGGAGATGGGCAGGGAGGATGAGCTTGTTCCGATCAACCTCAATATGACCACCGGTGTGGGGCAGTTTGGCGTTGATCTTGAAGAAGGCACGAAGGTTTATGTGGCCGTCGCGTCTCGTGATGAGGCGAAAAATTATAGCGTACTCTCCGAGCCCCTGGAGGTTGATGTGGTGCCTACCGAAGACTTCTGGGACTACTATGTCGGTGCGGGCGGCAGTGAGACCGGCGGTTACGGGTGCACCAGCACGGGTGGAAGCTCCACCAGCCTGTGGACGCTCCTTGTGGCAACGATGGTGCTGGGTGTGGGGCGACGTCGTTTTACGCGGTGAGCTATCGTGGACGCCGCGTCTGTCGTAGGGCCCGCTTCGCTGGCCCGCGCCCGTCCGCCTGACGCTTAGAACCCCTATGTTTCACACCCTGATATGTTTAAGAATCTCAAGGACTCGCTGATGAACTACCCCAACCGAGCTCGCCGCGCTGCCGGCCCGCTCGTCAGTGCCAGTGTTGTGATGATGGCCGCCACGCTGTGGGCGGCCTCGGCCAGCGCCCAGTCGCCGATCCATGGTTTTTTTGAGTTTAAGGGCGGCGCGTATCGCCCCCTGGTCGATCAGGAGTTCGGCGAGGGGGGCGGCCCCTTTGAGGGGTTCTTCGGGGGCGACTCGATGTTTCTGGGGGAGGTGCAGTATGACCACCATCTCTGGGACGGTTTTGGAAAGCTGGGCCTGGCGTTTAATGCCGGATATGGCTCGGTGAGCGGGCGGGTGCGTATGCCCGATGGCTCGGAAGTGGAGCTGGCCGATGAGGCGCGTTTTCGGGTCATTCCGCTGCGTGCCGGGCTTGTGTACCGCTACGATTACAGCGCGCTGCACCACAACATCCCGCTGGTGCCCAAGCTCAAGGCCGGGCTCGACTACCACCTCTGGCGCGTGGTCGGGGCCGATGGCGAGACCGCGGGCACCGATGCGCAACGCGCCTCGGGAGGTAAGTTCGGCTGGCACGTGACCGCCGGATTGAACTTCCATCTGGATTTCATCGATAAGGGCAGCGCCGCGGCCTTCGATATGAGCTGGGGTATCAACAACTCGTACCTCTTTGCCGAATACACCTGGGCCAACGTCGACAACTTCGGCGGCGAGGGCATCGACTTGAGCGCGCGTCATTTCGCGTTCGGGCTGGCGTTTGAGTACTGAGTAAAAGAGGGGGCCCCCTTAAAGGGGCGCCTCAAAGCTCAGTGGCAGGAGCGCCCGATGGTGCGAATAAGGCTGCATATTGCGTATCGGGGGACGGCGTACCACGGCTGGCAGATTCAGCCCGAGGACCGCACGGTGGAGGGGGAGCTGACCCGGGCGGTGAAGACGGTGCTGGGCACCGACGGGCCGGTGAAGGTGCAGGGCGCAAGCCGTACCGACGCCGGGGTGCACGCCCTGGGGCAGGTGGCGCATTTTGATCACGAGAGCCCGCGGCGGCTGTGGGATTTTGTGCGCGCGCTCAACGCGCTGACCGACGAGGATATTTGCGTGACCCGCGCCGAGCTTGCCGGCGAGGGGTTTCATGCACGGCATTCGGCCCGCGGCAAGATCTACCGCTACCGGATCTGGAACCACCGTTTTGATCACCCCTTTTCAGGGGACCGGGTCTGGCAGATGGGAAGCCGCCTGGATCTGGGACGGATGCGTCAGGCTGCCGGAAAGATGGTGGGTACCCATGACTTCGGGGGCTTTCGTACTGCGGGCTGCGACAGCCCGACGACGGTGCGGGAGATGCGCCGCATTGAGGTGATTGAGGCGGGCCCCTCGATGCTGGAGGTGGAGGTGGAGGGCACGGCCTTTCTCAAGCATATGGTGCGCATCATGGTGGGCACGCTGGTGGATATCGGCACCGGGCGCATGCCGCTGGAGCGGCTCGATGAGGTTTTTGAGACTGGCGATCGCCGGCAGGCCGGCCAGACGGCGCCGGCCTGCGGGTTGACTCTGGAGCGGGTGTTCTACCCGGATTATCCCTGGGAGGAGCCGCAGCCGGAGCTCGGTGGTGCTTACCTCTCGGAGGTGGGTGAGGGCTGAGCGGTGGCTTCGCTTCCGTCCTGAGGCGCAGGCTCGTTGGAAGGAGCGTCGGCCGGTTGTGGGGCGGCGTTTTGTTCGGCCATAAACGCGGCCTGTTCTTCTTTGCTCATCAGGGGGTAACGCTGACGCACCGGCTCAAGGTCGACGGTGATGTTGCGGTCCTCGCGGGTTTTGTGGACGAACTCCTGGCTAAAGCGCCGGGCGTTTCGCGCCATGAAGCTCTCGCGGAAGGCCTCGCGTTCGGCCTCAAAGTCGGCGCGATCGGCGCTGCTGCGATCGACCATGCGGAAGACGTAGACGTCGTCGCGGGATTTGACCGGCGCATCGACCGTGGGACTCTTGAGGGTCAAGGAGGCTGTGGCCGCAACGACCTCTTCGGCCAGGCCGACGCCGGGCACAATGCCCTGGCCACGGAGGGAGAAGGGCTCGGAGCGCACCGCTTCAAAGCCGGCGTTTTCCAGCTCGGTGACCATCGTTTCGATCTGGGCGTCGCTTAACGCCTTGTCGGTGGGGAACTTCTCCATGATGCCCAGGGCGGGCTCCAGGCGGCGGCGCGCCGAGTCGACCACGCCGCGGGTGCGCATCAGATGGGAGGCGATTTCGCGGCGCAGCGGTCGGTTCAACTCCAGAGGTTCGGGGGGCATGCGCTCAAGCACCTTGTAGGCGTACTGGCCGCGAGGGCCGCTCATCTCAAAGCCGATGTCTTCAGCATCCTCCTCAAAGATGGCCGGGTTTTCGGGTTTGATGAGGAAGGCTTCCGGGCGCAGCTCCAGGCCCAGGCCGGCGGCGATGGCTTCGGCGTCTTCGCCGGCCTTGAGGCGAAGGGCGGCCTCCCGCACAGCCTCGGGCTTGTCGCCTCCTTTGGGTCGGAGCACGGTCAGGCGCGCGGTCTCCGGGCGCATATAGCGCTGGGGGTTGTCGCGGTAGTAGGCCTCGATGTCGTCGGCCATCGCCACCACGGCTTCATCGATCTCGCGGCTGGTGGGGGTGTTGGTGCCTCGGACGACCACCAGCGTGGCGGTGTCGTTGGCGGCTTCATAGATGGCCCAGAGGGCGTCGTCATCGAAGCGTTCTACCAGCTGCTGATGGACCTTTTCGCCGTAGACCATGTCGTCGACAAGGTGGCGCACGTCGTCTTCGCTTAAGCCAGCCTCGTTGAGGTGTTGGCGCAGCGTGGCGCTCTCCGCGCTCTCCTCGAAGAGGGGCAAAAAGGGTGAGAGCTGCTCCTGTTCGCGCACCAGTTTGAGCCGGTCTTCGGGAGCGATGCTTAAGTCCCACTCTTCGGCGGCCAGGCGCATCACTTCAAAGTGAAGCAGGTTGTTGACCAGGCTGGACTGGGCCTGGGGGGTGCGAAACCAGCGTTCGTCGGGCTCGGCAAAGGAGCCGTCATCGTTTCGCGGGGCGAAGATGCGCAAGCGATCCACAGCCTTCTCCACCTCGCCCAGGGTCAGCGTGACGCCTTCGCCGCGGATGACCTCGGTGGTGGGGTCGGGGCGCTCCGCGTTGTTCTCTGCGGGGGCTTCTTGGGTGGCGGAGGTGTTCTCCGGGGCGCTCTTCTCGGCGCTGTCGCAGGCGGCCAGCCCCATCGTCAGCGCAAGGGCCAGCGAGGGCAGGGTGTAGCGGGGGCCGAGGGGATGTCGTCGTCGCGTGGAGCTTGCGCGCATGGGGACTCTCTGTTAGGAGGGGGCTCGCGTGAGCGGCCCTGAATATTCAGGCAACCTTTCGCGAGATGACCTTGCCACGGTGTGCCGTGGCGCTCAACAAACGATCGGTGCGCCCGTGTTCCGAAGACTCGGCCGAGCGCGCCCGCGGTGGCTGCCATAGCAGCGTCGTCCCCCATGGCTGCTCCCAGCCCGGAGGCGAAGGCTCAGGGCGGTACCGTACTTTCAAAAGGGAGACCTGATTATGGCCAAGAAAACCCCGCTGCAGATTGTCAAAGATGAGTTCGGCTCCAAAGCGGCGCTCGCCGAAAAAGTGATCGGCGTGCTCGATCGTCCCGAAGACGAGGAAGAGGCCCAGGCGTTTGAGCATGGCGTTAAGACCATGAGCAACACCAAGCTGCTTCGTCTCTGGAATGCTCATCAGCTTGTGAGCAGCAAGTTCGGCTCCAAAGCCGAGCTGGTCGACGCCATCACCAAGGCGCGCTTTAAGGGCGGCAACGAAGACTACGCCCGCAAGCTGGGCACCTTCACCCTGCCCAAGCTTCTGGATGTGGCGCGTCAGCACAACCTGATCAAGATCAGCGAACTGACTCGCTGAACCCTCCGTTTTTTGCGCCCGCGCTTCGTCCTGAGGCGCGGGCGTTTTTCCCTCCGGCGTGCTCTCGCGTGCGCCTCTCTCTGCGAAATCCCCCCGCAACATAGTTGTGTTTGAGCCGCCAACAGACTACACTGTTGGGGCTTTATCGTGCGCCGGGCACGACAAGCTGAGCTGTGCGTATTCGATGGAATGCGGCGCGTTCAGGCAGGGGTTACTCCCTCCTCGTAGCTCAGCGCTGTCGACTTGTCCAGCGCTCTCTAAGTCCTCCCAGCGCCGGTGGAATGTGCGTCCTCGCCATAGAGCCCAACGCTTGTGCCCCGAACCCCTCGGGAGACGCCAGACCCCGAGCGCTACGCCCGCGCTCATCCCGTTTGAAGATGTGACACCGGCCTGGCGAGTTGGGCCTGTGAGCATTTCGGCGGCGAATCGGCATCGTACAGGGCCCCAACCTCATCGCCTCGTTGAGCGATGGGATTGTCATTTGCAGGCCCTCGCCACACAGCCTCATTGGTAAGGAGAAGTCAAGGTGACCCCGTTTAAGGTTGGAGATAAGGCCGTCTACCCCGCACAGGGGGTGGCGGAGGTGGTGGGCATCGACACCAAAGAGATCATGGGCACGAGCCAGACCTTCTACGTGTTGCGCGTGATGGACTCGGACAAGCGCATCATGATTCCGGTCAACAACGTCAAGAACGTTGGGCTGCGCAGCGTCATGACTCCCTCGGAGCTCGAGGAGGTCTATGACATTTTGCGTGAGCGTGACGTGGACTTGAACCAGCAGACCTGGAACCGGCGCTACCGCGCCTACCTGGAGAAGATCCAGACGGGCAGCCCCTACGAGATCGCCGCGGTGCTGCGTGACCTCAACCTGCTCAAGTTCCACAAAGCGTTGAGCTTCGGCGAGCGTAAGATGCTCGATAAGGCGCGCCGCTTGCTGGTGCAGGAGATGGCCGTGGCCAAAGACGCCTCCGAGGAGGCGGTGATGGAAGAGCTCGAGCACATCTTCACGGCCTGATGTTTCAGGCGATCCATCTGAGCCAGGGGCGCTTCGCCAGAGCCTCGGGTTGAGAGACGTTCGTAAGATGAAAAAAGGCCGGTGCCCCGAATGGGGCGCCGGCCTTTTTTGTGTCTGGATGCCTGCGATGGCTTAGAGGCCGCCCAGGACAAGGCAGATGCCAATCTCATTTTGGTCGCCGCCCGCCGGAACGCAGGGGGAGCCGTCGGTGCAGTCGTCGGCATTGAGTCGACAGAACTGCAGGCAGACCCCGTCGGCGTTGGGCTCAAAACTCCCCTCAACACAGAAGAGCGCGTCTTCACCGCAGGTTAATGCAGACGTGTCACAGGGGTCATTGGCCGAGGCATTGGCATTGGGGCCCGGGTTCATACACACACCCGTATTGGGGCCGGCCGGAAGGCAAACATCCTCGCCATCGCAGTCGCCATAACTTCCGAAGGGGCGGCATGAGGCGCGGCAGATGCCCTGGGCGCAGATAGCTCCGTCGGCGCAGCTGAAGGGCTCATCTTCGTCGCATTCCTCGCCAATCTCATTGTCATCGCTGGTGGGGACGCAGAGGCCATAGCCCCCGTCGTGTTCATAGGCCACGCACGTCATGTCGTCGGTGGCGCAGCGATCGCCGCGCTCACAGTTGGAGAGGCAGACGCCGTTGGACTGGCCCTCTTCGATGTAGCAGTAGGTGTTGGGTGCCGGGCAGCTCGACGAGGGGTTGGAGCGATCGCCGGTGCAGATGCCCAGGCACGTCAGCTCGCCCTCGCCCTCCAGGTTGGTACAGATATAGCCGTTGGTGACCTGGCCTTCGACCTCGCAGGGCTGGTCCTGGAAGGTGCAGACCCGCGGATCGATGTCGATGCACTGGCATTCGTTGCAGATCTGGTTGTCGCCGCAGCCATCTTCACAGCAGGGGGCCTGCTCCCGTGGCAGGCACTCGCCACGCTCTCCGGCGCAGAACTCGTCGTCGGCGCAGTGGACCGGGACCCACACCGTCTGACCGTCGGGGGCGACGTCGCAGCGCAGTGAGGTTTGCTCATCGGCGCAGGTACGATCGCCCTGGTTGCAGGTTCCGGGGATGATGTCGCTGTCGGGCTCGAAGATGTCCGGCATGTCGCTATCCGGCACATCGGAGTCCGGAAGGTCGGCATCCGGAAGATCGCTATCTTGCTCATCGCTGTCGGGAAGGTCAGCGTCGGGAAGGTCGGCGTCGAGCGAGCTTGTCGGGCGGCAGCGACGCTGGGTGCAGACCAGCCCTTCGAGACAGTCGTCGTCGAAGCGGCACTCCTGACCGGGCTGTTGCTGTCGGGCCTCAAAGTCGATGCCGCAACCGGAGAGCACGAGCAGAAGGAGAGTAGTGGCTAGAGGCCACAGCGAGCGGGGGTGGAGGTTCATAAGAAAATCCAGAGAAGATGCGCGCGCAGGTGCGAGGGACATCAGATCGTGGTGGCTGGCGCGCGGCGGTCCGAGGGTATCTTCGTGGTTGTAGTACAGTGTGGGACGTGACGCAAACAATCGAGTGCGCGATAGGCTCGACGGGGGCGGGGCGGGGCTCTAGTCTGCGTGTCGAATCCGATGAGGTTGGTGCCGGTAGAGAGGGCGTCCCCCGAGTGGGGCTGGCGAGGTTGATGTGGTCTTTTTGTTTACACTCACGATCTTTTTGAGCGCGCTCTTGCTCTTTATGGTCCAGCCGATGGCCGGCAAAATGCTGCTGCCCTCGTTGGGAGGCACCCCCGGGGTGTGGAACACCTGCATGATGTTCTTTCAGGCGGTGTTGCTGTTGGGCTACCTCTGGGCCCACGGGGTGTCGCGTCTGCGGGCACTGCCGCAGCTTCTTTTGCACGGCGTGCTTCTTGTTGTGGCGCTGGTGGCGCTGCCCTTGAGCATGGATCGGATGGCGCTCAGCAGTCCGCTTTTGAATGCTTACCCGAACCTCTGGTTGCTCGCGGCGTTGGGGCTTGGCGCAGGGCTTCCTTTTCTGGCGCTCTCGACGACCTCACCCTTGATTCAGGCCTGGTTTGCCAGGCTGAATCACCGGCGCTCCTCCGACCCCTATTTTCTGTATGCAGCGAGTAACGGGGGGAGTTTGCTGGCGCTTCTGGGCTATCCGCTGCTGGTGGAACCGGTGTTCGGGGTGAGCGCACAGGCCTCGCTGTGGAGCGGGAGCTTTGTGGTGTTGGTGCTGCTGCTCGTGGTGTGCGGGGTGGTCACACTCAAGGGGGCACCGGGGTATCGGGCCGCACCCGTATCAGAAACTGTGCCTGCGGCTGACGTGGCACCGGCGGCCGCCGGGGCAATGCGTACGCCTGAGGTGAACGCAGGGCAGAAGGGGCTGTGGACGCTTTATGCCTTTGTGCCCTCCAGTCTGATGCTGGGGGTAACGACGTATATCAGCACCGATGTGGCGGCGTTTCCGCTGCTGTGGGTGATTCCTCTGGCGCTCTACACCGGCTCGTTCATCGTGGTGTTTTCGGCCTGGCGCCTGAACCTCTCGGGGATCGGGCGAGTGATGAGCCTGATTGGCACGGCGCTTTTGGTGGCGTGGATTATGGGGGCGACGCATCCGGCGTGGCTGCTTTTGCCGCTGCACATCCTCTTCTTTGGGTTGGCGGCGCTGATGGTGCACGGGAGGCTGGCGGCGGCGCGGCCGGCGACCAGGCACCTGACGAGTTTTTACCTCTACATGTCGATCGGGGGCTTGCTGGGCGGAGTGTTCAACTCGCTTGTGGCGCCGATGGTCTTTGACCGGGTCTGGGAATACCCGCTGATGATCATTGTGGCGTGTGCGTTGCGCCCGCAGTCGTTTGCCGACAGGGCTGATCCGGAGCGCCGGTGGAAACAGGCCGCCCCGGGGGTTGCGACTGCGCTGATGGTGGTGAGCATGGTGACGCTGGAGCGCCTTGATGTGGTGATGAGCCAGGCCACGGCAGTGATCTTCTTCGGGATTCCGGCGGTGGTGGCTTACAGTCAGGTCGAGCGTCCGCGCAGGCTGGGGCTGGGGCTGATGGGGGTGCTGGTGGCGACGTCGTTTTTTGGCGGTACGCTGGGGCAGGTGGTCTTTAAGGAGCGCTCCTTCTTCGGGACGGTGCAGATGGTGGAGACGCCCGAGCTCTACCAGATGATGCACGGGGGCACGGTGCACGGGCAGGTCATCAAAGACGAGGCGGGCTGTTCGCCACTGGCCTACTACCATCCCGAGGGGCCGACCGGGGCGATTGTTGAGCTCTACCAGCGCTCGGCGCTCTCGCCGCGTATTGCGGTGTTGGGGCTGGGCCTGGGGGCGCACGCCTGCTATGCGCGCCCCACCGACGCGATGACTTTTTATGAGCTCGATCCCACGGTGGTGGAGGTGGCGCAGCGTTTCGGTCCGGTGACGCGCTCGCAGGCCCGGGAGCTGCGTTTTGTGGTGGGCGATGCTCGGATTCAGCTGGAGCAGGACGAGGTGGAGCCCTACGGCATGATGATCGTCGATGCGTTTAGCTCCGATGCGATTCCCATTCATCTTCTCACGGTGGAGGCCTTCGGTCTTTACCGTGAGAAGATGCAGCCGGGCGGGGTTCTGGCGGTGCATATCTCCAATCGTTATTTCGATCTGGAGCCGGTGCTGCGCGGCCTGGCCGAGGCCCATGGGCTTGAGCTGCGCCTCTGGGATGATCTGGAATTGAGCGACGCTCAGCTCGCCGGTGGACGGCAGAGCTCGACCTGGGCTGTGATGACGAACGATGCGGCGAAGATCGAGGTGTTGGAGGCGCTTGAGGCAAGCTGGCGGCCCTCCACCGGGCCCGCGCTGGTGTGGACGGATGACCACGCCAACGTGCTCAGCGCCTGGCGGCGCTGAACACTGCCTTCTGTGGCCGGGCCGTTGTCTTCGACCCGGCCATCTGCTAGAAGGCGGGGGTTGTGTACGGTGCCATCGATCACCCTGTAGATAAGCGAGAGACGCTTGAAAAAGCCCTTCCCACAGCTGCTCGTGATCGTGCTCTTCGGGGCCACAATCCTCGGGGGCGCGCTCGGTTGTGCCGGCTCCAAAGAGGCCGAGGTGGTCGATGAGGGGCCTGCCACGCTCAGTGAGCAGCGCGCTCGCGGAGGCAACCTCTCGCGTGCCGGTCTCACCCCGGAGCTGGCCGATCTCAACGGCGATGATACTCCCGATCAGTGGGTTTTGCGCGATGCGCAGGAGCGAGTGGTGCGGGTGGAGCGCGACCTGAGCTTTAACGGGCAGGTCGACCTCTGGCAGCACTACAATGAGGCTGAAGAGGTCATCGAAGAAGAGATGGACCTGGATCTCGACGGTCGCATCGACATGATCACCTTCTACGAGAAGGGCAAGGTGACTCGTCGGAAGTTGACGATGGGCTTTGATGGCACCTTCCCCATTGAGAAGTTCTACGACGGCGAGGAGCGTCTGCTTCGCGTCGAGCGCGATGAAGACGGCGACGGCCGACCCAACGTCTGGGAGTATTACGAAAATGGCGAGCGGGCGCGTATCGGCTGGGATACCTCCGGTGATGGTCAGCCGGATACCTTCGATCAGCTCTGAGCGTCTGGCCTGATAGGCCGCCCGCGCGCTGGATGCGCGCGGATCTCCAGCAACGAATGAGGCTGCGCCGCCTGATGTTAAGGCGGCGCAAGCGTTGAGGCAGTATAGATGTACCGCGTCGAACAGGTGTTGGTCCCCCTGGACTTTTCCAACTTCAGTCGCAGCGCGCTGGCGCTTGCAAAGGCGCTGGGCGGTGAGAATCCGGCGCGCGTGCAGCTGGGACATGCTCTGGAGCCGATGGCTCCCTATATGCGTCGGGTGCTCTTCCCCTATGCGGCGCTCGGCGAAGACGACCGGGCCTTTGAGGCCGAGCTTGTCGAGGAGGCCCGCGCAGAGCTTGAACGTCGTTTTGAGCTCGATGATAAGCTGCGCCGTCGTCTGGTCTCGGAGCCGGTCGTCGAGATCGGGCCGAGTCGCCAGGTGGTCGGCGAGTGGACGTCTCGCTTTGACGTCGAGGCGATTGTGATGGGGGCCTATGGCGAGAGCGGGCTTGTCTCGGAGGGGCTCGGGGCGACGGCGCGTCGCGTGTTGCAGACGTCGAGCAGGCCGGTGATTCTGGTGCGTCAGCATGATCCGCGTCCACAACTCAAGCGAATCGTAGTGGCGCTCGATCTGGAGCCGAGCAGTGCCGGGGTGCTGGAGGTGGCGCTGGGCATGGCCTTGCAGCACGGGTGCGGGCTGGAACTTCTTTTTGTGCTGCCCTCGCCGTTGGCCGCCGACAGCGCCGGGCTTTTAAAGAGCCAGGTTAAGTTCGATGAACGTCAGGCCCGCGGGCGTCTGAAGGGCAAGATCGAGGCGCTCTTTGAGCGAACGATTGAGGCGGTGGAGGTTCCCTTCCCGCAACGCGATCAGGCCCGCAAGCTCACCGATAATACGCGGGTGGAGAGTGGGGAGCCGGCCTCCGAGATCGTGCGCCGCGCCTACGAGAGTGATGCGGATCTGGTGGTGGTTGGAGCGCGCTCCCGTGCTGGAGGCGGCGGTCTGGGATCGGTCGCGGAGGCGGTGGCGCGTCGGGCGAGTTGCCATGTGATGGTGGTGCCGCCGGCGGCGCAGACGACGCCCTTGACCCGCGACGACTAATGGACGTCAGTCTGTGAGAAGGTCTTTCGAAGACCGATGTGAGACATAAAAAACCGCGCTCCGGTCGGAGCGCGGTTTTTTTATGGCTGCCTTTAGCTGCGGGCGACCTGTTTTGCGGAACATCCTGAGGATGTTCGCAGCAGGCGGCTCAACGCCGCCTGCTTAAAGCTCACATCACACGATGGACTTGAGCTTCTCGGTGAGTGCCGGGACGATCTCGAACGCGTCGCCCACCAGGCCGTAGTCGGCGACCTGGAAGATGGGGGCGTCGGCGTCTTTGTTGATCGCCACGATGGTCTTGGAGCCCTTCATGCCGGCCAGGTGCTGGATGGCACCGCTGATGGCCACGGCGAAGTAGAGGTCGGGGGCGACGACCTTACCGGTCTGGCCGATCTGCCAGTCGTTGGGGGCGTAGCCGCTGTCGACGGCAGCGCGGCTGGCGCCGACGGCACCGCCGAGGGTATCGGCCAGGTCCATGATCATCTGGAAGTTCTCGCCAGACTTGAGACCGCGACCACCGGCGACGACCACAGCCGCGTCGGTAAGCTCGGGGCGCTCGCTCTTGACCTGATCGAAGGAGACGAACTCCGCGTTGTCGGAGGCGGCCACGCCGGCGTCAAACGCTTCGACGGCAGCAGCGTCGCCTTCGGCGGGGGCTTCGAAGTCGGTGGTGCGCACGGTGACGACCTTGACCGGGGTCACAACTTCGACGGTGGTCAGGACGTTGCCGGCCCAGAGCGGACGGCGGAACTTGATGCCCCCGTCGTCGAAGACGGCGATGGCGTCGGAGACCATTCCGGCGTCGAGTTTGGCAGCCACGCGCGGCAACAGGTCTTTGCCGGTGGTGCTCGAGGGGGCGGCGACGACGGTGGCGCCGATGGCCTGAGCAGCCTTCACCACGGCCGGAGCGTAGGTTTCAGCCAGGTAGTTTTCAAAGACGGGGCTGTTGGCGTAGTGCACTTTGCTCACGCCGTATTTGGCGACTTCGCCAGCAACGGCGTCGACGCCGTTGCCCAGCACGAGCACGTGAACCTCACCGCCGGTCAGGGCTGCAGCCTGGCTGGCGAAGGTGATGGTGGGGAGGGTCACTTTACGAAGCTTCCCGTCGATATGTTCGGCGACAACGAGTACGTTGGCCATGGGGGTTCCTCACATGCAAAAGGTAAAAACCAGTGGAGATCCTTGCGACGCATCACCCGGCACCAGCGGCCAGGGGAGGCGAGCGTCTTAGAGGACCTTGGCCTTGTTCTTGAGACGGTCAATGAGGGTATCGATATCCTCAACGATCTCGCCGGCTTCGCGCTCTTCGGGGGCTTCAAAGAGAAGGACGTTGACCTTGTTGGCCGTGTCCACACCCAGGTCGGAGGGGGTGAGGGTCTCCAGGGGCTTGCGCTTGGCCTTCATGATGCCCGGGAGGCTGGCGTAGCGCGGCTCGTTGAGGCGCAGGTCGGCGGTGACAATCGCCGGCAGCTTGACGCGCTTGGTGGCGGTGCCGCCGTCAACTTCGCGGCCCACGGTGGCCCAGCCATCGGCAACTTCCAGGCTGTAGGCGAAGGTGGCCTGGGGGTAGTCCAGGTAGGATGCCAGGATCTGACCGGTCTGGTTGCGGTCGCTGTCGACGGCCTGCTTGCCCATCACGACAATGTCGGGGGACTCGCGGCGGATGACCTCAGCGAGCACGCGGGCGACCGCGTCGCTGTCGAGATCTTCATCGGTCTCGACCAGGATGCCGCGGTCGGCGCCCATGGCCATCGCCGTGCGGATTTCTTTGGTGGCCGCCGAGGGGCCCACCGAAACGACCACGATCTCGCCGCCGTGAGTTTCTTTGAGCTTGATGGCTTCCTCGACGCCGTACTCGTCGAAGGAGTTCATCTTGTACTCGACGCCGTCGGTGACAACGCCGCTCTGGTCGGGCTTGATCTTGACCTTCATGTCCGGGTCGGTAACCCGCTTAACAGTCGTGAGAATCTTCACGTTCAGCCTCCTAAAATAGGGAGTAAGGGTGGTTAATCCATCGTGGGGTGTTCGCGCACGATCAGCCCGTCGATGATCATCGTCGAGATCTGTTCGGCCTCGTCTCTGACGTCGGTGGGGGCGCTGCGCGATAGGGTGAACTGCAAGAGGACTTCGTCGAGCGCGCCGAAGAGCGCGCGACCGACAAGCCTGCTGTCCAGATCGGTGCGGAAGATGCCCTCATTCTGGCCCTGGTCAATCAGGCTCTGAAGGATCTTCAGATAATCGGCAAACTTGGGGTTTTTATACTCTTTGACAAACTTTGAGCTCTGGCGCAGCTCTACGGTGATGAACTCGGCCAGATCGCGGTCTTCAACGGCCAGTCGGAAGTGCAGATGCACAAAGGCTTTGATGCGCTCAATCACTCCGCCATCGACCGCGTCGAGCTCGGTCTGCAGGCGAGCGATGATCCACTCCATGCGGTCTTCGAAGAGGGAGATGAGCAGGTCATCTTTATTCTTGAAGTAGAGGTAGATCGTACCGTCGGCGACCCCGGCCTCGCTGGCGATCTCGGAGACGCGGGTGTTGTAGAAGCCTTTTTTGGCAAACGCACGCAGCGCGCCTTCTAAGATGCGCTCGCGTTTCTCGGAGCTGCCGCGCTGCTTTTCAGAATCTGCCATAGAGACCAGATCTCGTAAGGGATGGACGGGCGTGAGAGACGCTGAATGAATGCCCATTCAGTTTTTTAGTCACGCCTTTAGATGCTGTCAAGGTGGCCATCTGGAACGCGCGCGCGGCGATTCGCCGCACGTGCCCTGGCCCCTTTATTCAAGGGGGTAACGTCCGCCGCTGCCCAGGGAGTAGCGCGGCTTGAGGCAGCCGGCCAGGCTGCCGGAGGAGGTGTCCTGAAAGCCGAGCATATTTTGGCCCAGGGTCAGCTCAAAATTCGCGCGCATGGTGGTGGTGCGGTTATCGAAGCTCTCGATGGTCACCGTGCCGCCCTCTCCGTGGTAGACGAAGCGATCGTCGTCATCGAGGGTTTCGTTTTCGTTGACGTCGTAGCCGAGCTGCACGCAGATGGTGTCCTGGTCGACCGTGCACTCAAAGCGCTCCACGTCGGTGCGGCCTTCGCTGCCGGTGACGGCCTCCGTGGCGTCAACGACCCGGAGGATAACGGGGGCTTCCTGCGTGCGGTCGCTGAGCGCGTCGATGAGGTTCTCGTTGCTGCGGCTGTCGGCCAGGTTGAGGATCAGATCGGCCTGGCCGCTGCCGTCAGGAAGGGGGCGAGCACCCAGGTTGACGAGGATGCCATCGGAGCTGATCGCACCTTCGATGGTGGCGCGGGGAAGGTCGATCTGCGTGGTGCTTTCAGCGCCTTCGATGGTGGCGCGGACATACGCGCTCAGATCGTCTTCGGCGCAGCGAGCTTGCGGGGCGACTTCAGCCGGGTCATCGCCGCAGGCTCCCAGCAGGGCGGAGGCGCTCAGGGTGAGGGTGGCGATGAGAAGGGCGTGGGGCAGGCGCGTGGGCATGATCAGATCGTCTCCAGAGGGCCGGGGGGCAGGGGGCGGTCCAGACGCAGGTTATCGATGAGGCGAGTCTGCCCCAGACGCGCGGCGATGGCCAGGTGAGCTGGTTTTTGACTTAAGTCGTCCTCGGGAGCGTAGGCGCGCAGCGTGTCGGGGTGGACGAGCTGCATGTACTCCGGGCGCAGGGCGGTGGCCTGAGAGAGCTCGGCGTTGGCGCGCTCCAAAAGGTTTGCGGCGCTGCGCTCCCCGCCTTGCCAGGCGCGCTGTGCGCTGACCAGAGCGCGGGCGATGGCCGGGGCCTGACGGCGCTCTTCGTCGCTTAAGTAGCGGTTGCGGCTGGAGAGGGCCAGCCCGTCGGGCTCCCGCACGGTGGGCACACCGACGACCTCGACCGGAACGTTGAGGTCAGCGACCATCTTGCGCACGATGGCCAGCTGCTGAAAGTCTTTCTCGCCAAACACCGCGACATCGGGAGCGGTGAGGTTGAAGAGCTTGGTGACGATGGTGGTCACACCCACAAAATGGTCGGGGCGGTTGGGGCCGCAGAGGGTCTGGTCGAGCTCCTGCACTTCCACACGGGTGCTGTGGTCGGGAGCGTAGATCTGCGCGACCTCCGGCATAAAGAGCAGTTCGCAGCCGAGCTGGCGGCATTTTTCGGCGTCGCCGTCCGGGTCGCGCGGGTAGCGGTCGAGATCTTCGCCGGGGGCAAACTGGGTGGGGTTGACGAAGATGCTCACGATGAGGTGGTCGCAACGCTGGCGAGCCTGGCGCATCAGGGAGAGGTGCCCCTCATGCAGATACCCCATGGTGGGCACCAGGGCGACGGTGCCTTTGAGCGCGCTCCTGGCTTCGCGCAGCTCGCTGATGCTGGAGATGATCTCCACGGCAGATCCTTACAAAAAGTGCTCGTCGCCCATGGCGCGGCATCGGGCGTTCAGTAGGAGTGATCGTCGTCGGGGAAGCTGCGCTGGCGAACTTCGTCGGCGTACGCGGTCAGTGCGTCGACGACGGTGGCCTCAAGGCTCGCAAAATGTTTGACGAAGCGCGGCTTAAAGTCGGTGTTCATGCCAAGCATGTCTTGAAGCACCAGGACCTGGCCGCTGGTGCGGGGGCCGGCGCCGATGCCGATGGTGGGGATCTCCAGAGCTTCGGTGACGCGTGCAGCCAACTCGGAGGGGACCATCTCGAGCACGATCATGAAGGCGCCGGCGTCTTGCAGGGCTTTTGCGTCAGCAAGCAGACGGTTGGCGGCCTCTTCGTCGGTGGCCTGGAGGCGGAAGCCGCCGAAGGCGTGCACCGATTGTGGGGTGAGTCCGAGGTGACCGCAGACCGGGATGCCCGCGCCTGTCATGCGCGCGATCATCGGGGCGAGTTCCTCCCCTCCTTCGACTTTGACGGATTGGGCAAGGCCTTCTTTCAGCAGGCGGCCAGCACTGCGCAGGCCGTCGTCAGCGCAGGCCTGGTAGCTCATAAAGGGCATGTCCGCCAGGATGTGTGCGGAGTGGTTTCCGCGCATCACCGCACGGGTATGGTAGATGATGTCGTCGAGGGTCACCGGTACGGTGGTGTCCTGGCCCTGGATGACGTTACCGAGGCTGTCTCCGATGAGGATGATGTCAATGGGGGACTTCTCCACCAGACGGGCGAAGGTGTAGTCGTAGCAGGTCACCATCGTCAGCGGGGTTTGCTGGCGGTAGGTTTTGAGAAGATCGCGGGTGGTCTTTCGGCGGGCCATACGTCGTGCCTCATTGAACAAGCAAACGCCGCGCGAAGAGCGCGGCGACCAGGGGGGCCTAACTGGCGGCCATCCTACGGTCGGGCTCTGCGGGGGTCAATGGGGCTTGCGGCTCGACTCAGAGCAGATGGAGGCGGGCGTAGAGGCCGATGCGTGGGGTGTAGCCGATGATGCTGTGGCGAACCCGGCGCTCGTTATCAACGACATAGATCGTGGGGTAGGAGCTGACGTTGAAGCCTTTGCCCAGCGCGTCTGTGCCCAGGTAGACGGGGTAGTCGATGTCGTTTTCGGCGACGAAGGCGCGCAGCGACTCGCGGTCGCTCCAGTCCATGACCACGCTGATGACGTCGACATCGTCGCGACCCTCGGCGTGGCGGTGCATCGCCGAGATGACCGAGGACTGCGCTTTGCACACCCCGCACCAGGTCGCCCAGAAGTAGATCAGGGTACGATCGGCCTGAAGGTCGTCGAGTTTGAGCTCTGAGCCGTCGGCCAGGTTGATGAGTGTGGCCGGAGGCGCCGGGGTGTCGCGCTCGATCAGATCGCGGGTCTGAAAACTTGTGATGGCCCAGAAGATGATGGCGAGCACAAGAAGATCGATGCCCCATCGCCCCCACCAGGTCGCTCGCAGGCGTTGCCAGCGGGTCGGTGAGGGCGATGGGGCGTCGGGTGAGGCGGTGGACGTGCTCAAGATTTACTCGTTACCCACAGCGGCCCAGGACACATTTTTTGCTGCCCGGGCAGGCGGCGTCTTCACCACAGGGAATGACGTTGCGGTTCCAACGCAGGAAGGGAGCGACGACGCGCTGGTCGGTCTCCGGGACATTTGGACCGTAGAACATAAGGCTGTTGTAGGCGGTGTCCAGATCGAATCCATCGGCGGCGCTGCGGGGAATGGAGCGCTCGAAGTTTCCATCGAGGTCGGTGACGTCGACGTTGACCGAGCTGGCGTAGGGGTTGCCCACAAGACGCAGACCGCTGGAGAGGTCGCGCGTGGCGTTGGCGATGTCGCGGAAGGTCTCGGTGACATCGGGCTGGCAGACCGAGCCGGCCGCGCCGCCGGTCTGCTCAACGACGTGCTGGATGCCGTGAGCAACCGAGCCCTGCTCAGCGGTGGCACAGGACTGACCGGGGATCCAGTGCAGGCCGTAGACGATCGCGCCGACGTCGGGGCGAGCCAGCCACCCGAGCCAGGGATCGAGGAAGAGCTCAAGTTCGGCCTGAGTCGACGAGCTGATCGAGTCGCCCATACCCGAGATCATCTGCCCGACGAGCTCTTCGCGCTCATCGGTGACGGTCACCAGAATGATCTGGGCGTTGGGGCGAATTTTGTCGACAGCGCCCTGGGTGCGCGGCAGCGAACGATCGATGGCGGCCATGCCCATCGTCAGGGTGTATTCGTTGCCGGCACCAGAGACGTCGTTGAGACGATCGGCGATCGCCTGCGGATCGCGGGTGAAACCGCCACCGATTAGTGCGCCGTTATTACCGTCTCCGCCTCCACCGATGCCGCCAATACCGGAGGGGGGGCGGCAGGGACCGCCGATATCAATGTTGGGTATGCCGGGAATGTTCGGCGGATCGACGCCTTCATCCGGGCCAGGCCAGAGGGAGCGGAAGTCGTAGCTGAGCTCCTCATCTTCCTGGATAGCGTTGCAGTCGACGCCGGTCACTCCGACCCGCCAGTCGACGCCAGCTTCGTTGAGCAGGGTGGTAAACTCCTGGGTGAAGCCGGTCAGCGCGGATTGCACCGAGCTCATGGAGCCGGAGGCGTCCATCGAGATGATGATGTCCACCTCGGTGGTGTCGCGCAGGGTCAGTGAGACGCACTCATCGCTCATCGTCTCGCCGGCCATCGCCAGGGCGGTGCCGCCGGCGAGGTCTTCGATGGCGAAGCGCGCGGCATGATCGGGCTGGTCGTAGCGGCTCTGGGTGGTGATGCCGCCGACGATGATGACCTGCTGCGAGGAGCGCATCACCGTCTTGTAGCTCAGGTGAAGGCCGGAGTCGTCGGCGGAGGAGGTCTCATCAAACTCATAGACCAGGTCGGAAGCACCGATGCCGAAGACCGAGGCCAGGATCTTGTCGCGGGCCTCACCCGGGGTATCGGCGGTGGGGATGCGCACGTGGTTCATCACCGAGGCGTTGTAGCCGTCGTGGGTGCGGTAGGTGCGACCGGCGCCCTCGCGCGCGGACTCATCGTAGCCGGGGATGGCGCTGATGGTGTCGCTGAGCCAGTAGGCCATGTCGGTGGCGGTGGTGAAGCCCGCGCGCGGGTTGATCGAGACGATAAAGCCCGCATAGCCCTGGTCAGTTTCTTCGAGCACGTGGGCGTGGGGGCTCCGGTCGAAGAAGGTCAGCGGAGAAACTTCCGTGCCACGGCCCACGGCCAAGAGGTAGTCGCCGGCGCGATGCAGGACAAACTGCGGCGCGCTCATCGGGCCTACATCGCCGCTTTCACAGCTGTGGTAGGTGGCCGTTGCCGGGTCCTGGGGCTCGAAGGGGTCGTAGGACCCATCAGACGGTGGGTTCCAGGGGGCGGGCTCCTCGGAGTCGCAATCCTGGAAGAAGGGGCAATCCGGATCGTAGTCGGGATCTTCTCCGTCGTCCGGATTGTCGGGATTGTCGGGATTGTCGGGATTGTCGGGATTGTCGCCGACATCAACGCAGCTGCCGTCGACGGGGTTGTAGCGCTGACCTTCATTGCACTGGCGAGCGACGCATTCGCCGGTGACCGGGTTAGCGGTCAGACCGGGATCGCATTGGCCTTCGACGACGTCGTCGCTGCAGGCGGCCAGGAGCACCACGCCGGAGAGAAGCAGTAGAGAGCGTTTCACCATGGGATCGTCCATTTTATAAGCCGCCGATACAGGGCGACATGGCGGTGTGAATCAATTCGCAAGGGGTCAGATTATAGGCAGGTGAGTGCGGACTTTACAAGTTTGGCGCGGAGCCGGGGCTTTGGCGCTTACCTTTGAAATGTGCACGATTGAAACATCGTCCATGCTGCAGAGGTAAGGGAGGGCTTATGTCGGAGCGCATCAGAACCAGGGTTCGCAGTGGGATCGCCGCGTTGTGTGTGGCGTTGATCATGCCGTGGGCAGGCAACGCCCAGGAGACGGAGGACGCGTTGCCCTCGGTCGAAGAGGTCAACGCACATCTCGATAAGCTCTATCGCTCGGCGAGCGCCGAGTCGAAAATGACGATGACGATCAAGCGCGAGGAGCGAGAGCGAGAGCTCAGCGTGCAGGGTTTTAGCCAGGGAGAGGAGCGCGGCCTCTTCGTGATCACCAGTCCGGCCCGGGAGGCGGGCACCGCCACGTTGCGCACCTCCGAGGGGCTCTGGAACTACGCGCCCCGGGCCGACCGCCTGATGCGGGTGCCCTCGGGCATGCTCTCCGAAGATTGGATGGGCAGTCACCTCACCAACGATGACCTGGTGCGTGAGACGAGCTATGAAGACGATTTCGAGGTCGAGCTTGCCTGGGGAGAGCGCGATGGAGAGCGGGTGCTCACGGCGACGATGGTCCCACGCGAGGGTGCGCCGGTGACCTACTCGAAGATCGAATACGCGCTCGACGCCCGGGAGTGGACGCCCATCGAGGCGGTCTACTTCGATGGAGAGGAGGCCGTGCGGACGATCACGTTTAGCGACGTCAAGGAGGTTGATGGTCGACCGATCCCCCATCGCGTGGAGGTGCGACCGGCTGATGCTCCCGGCGAGTTTACCCGGATGGTCTACGAGGAGCTTCAGTTCGATGTGCCCATCGACGATGCGATCTTCACGCAGCAGGGGATGCGCCGTCAGGCGCGTCAGTATCGCGATAAGAGTTGAGCATGGTCGTGCGCGGCGTTGAGCGTGGCATCAAGCGCAAAGAGGCACCCGCGTGATGACGGGTGCCTCTTTGGGGTGGTGCGGTTTTGTGATGCTAAGTGCTTTTGTTTATTGCGGATTGTGGCCCATTCTGGCCAGCGCGCGCGTGGCGATCTTCGCCTGGCGAACATCGTCGCCGGCGGCGATGCGCTCCAGGCGCTCGGTGATCTGCGGGCCGTGACCGTAGGCCAGGGCGCGGACCGCGTCGGCACGCACCGAGGCGTCGTCATCGCTCAGGCGTGCCTCAATGGTGGCGAGCACCTCGGCGTTGCCGCCTTCCAGGTAGCCGGCACCCAGGACGAGCAGGGCCATGCCGCGCAGGTCGTCATCGGTGGCTTCGGTCAGCGTGATCAGCGCCTGGCGCACCTCGGGGGAGTTGAAATTCGAGAGCATGGAGGTGGCGCGCCAGCGCCTGAAGACGGTCGCCTCGGCGTCGGTAGCCACGTCCAGCAGGCGCGTCTCGGCGTCGGGGAAGCGCTCAAGCACCTCGGGGGTGGGGAGCGCATCAATGGTGTTGAGGAAGTCGTCGAAGTTGGCGTCGGCTTCCAGCGCGTGGTTGTGCTGGGCGATGGCTGGGGAGGCCGCGCCCATTACGAGCGTCAGCGCCAGTAGAATCGATGTCAGAATGCTGCGCATAAAGTTCTCCAGATCGTACAGAAAGCGTGCGAGGTGCGACCGTCTCAGTTTTTCACCCAGGGGTTGTTACGGATGACGATGCCCTGCCACTCCGAGAGAATGTCGCCACCGCCGGTGGCGTGCATCAGGTAGCTCTCGTCATTTTGAGGGGTATCGGGCAGCTGGTCGTGAAGCTGGGGGCCGCCGAAGGCGTTCTGCTCGGAGGTGTGAAAGAGCCCCATATAATGGCCCAGCTCGTGGGCGAAGATGTGAGCGACGGGCGGGCCGCCCGGGATCTGGTGGCTCATCACGGCCACGCCACTGGCGATGGTGCCTTTGATGTGAACCGGGCCCGGGATGCCGCCGGCGATACCCAGGACGCCACCGCCTCCTCCATCAAAGATGCTGCGCAGGCGATCGACAAAGAAGATGCTCGGACCATCGAGCGGCGCGCGCACCGAGTTGCTCAAAAGCTCGGCAAAGTCACCGGTGCCCGACATGATGTCTTCGATGTCTTGAAATTCCTCATCGACATCAAGGTAGGCGACCTCGCCAATCTCTACGCCCACCTGGGCGTAGATCTCGCCGAACTCTTCGAGGACCTGCTGAAACCCGGGGTCAGTCGGGGCGCTTTCGGCGGTCCAGCCGTCGGAGCCGCTGAAGAAGAGGTTAAGATCCAGGGTGGCTGTCTCGGGCACTTCATCGCCGACGACGCGAGCGTGGATGGTGACTTTGACGTTTCCGTCGCGAGGCTGCGGGGCGGCAAAGGGGCTGCTGGAGTAGCGGCCTTCTACGGAGAGAATGTGGCGGCCGGGTTCAACGCGGCTGGCCGGGTTGTTGGGGGCCAGCGCGGCGAACGCCCCGATGCGCGCGTAGATGCGGTTGTTGCAGTTGGTATCGCAGAGTCCCTGTCCCTGGGAGTTCCAGCCTTCGCGAACGATCTCGAAGCCATCGGGACCCTGCCAGCCGTTGAGGGCGTAGGTGAGGCGGTCGCTGCCTTCGATGGTCACTGCCAGCGAGAGGATGTTCTCGGGCACCGAAAAGCAGAGCTCTTCGCTGAAGCCGCCCGGATGCTCCACCTCGAAACGATCGACGAGCTTGACGGTGGCAACATCCCCCGGAGGAACCTGGGCCAGTGCATCGCGATCGATGGGGAGCGCGGTGTAACCTTCGCAGAAGTCCGGGAGTGGATCGGGCTCTTCGATCACGAAGATCGGCTCTTCGGTGGGGGCGGTTTTGTCGCAGGCCAGAAGAAGCGTCGAGCACAGTCCGGCCAGAAGCAGCCGGGTCGTACGGGGGAATGAGGCGGAGGGAACCATGAAAAAACCGAAGGCATAAAGATCTGTGAAAGCCTGCACCCGACGGCCAGATCCCTGCTCTGAGGCAGAGAAGGTCGCGCGGGCGAAACCGAGGACACATCGATCAGCAGGTTTGGAGCTGACGGCAGCGGAGCATAATGACCGCTCCTCAGAGGGTCAAGCTGGCGGGTCTCAAGGGGGGATGAGGCGGTGAGACATGCCCGGACAAAGATGTCCGGGGTGTGGTTTCTCTACCCCGCCGTGGATCGGGGGAGACAGCGACATTGACGGGGCGTTCACGCCAAAGTTGCGCTAGAGTTGGGGGAGCGAAGCGGATGGCACGGCTGCTGCATCGCAACGTGCGAAGCGCGCGCTGCGTTGTGAGTCTCCCCCCGGCATATGTGAAGCGAGGCAGGTGCGGACGCCGAGTGTGAGATGAGAAAGATCGATGCACCGCGCTGTAACTTTACTTTGCAACTTCAACATGCAAAATCACATCGTAGCTTTCCCGGGCCGTAGGGCGTGACGCCACGCTATAGCACCACGCGACCCGGAGCCCCCCCGGGCGCCGAGCCCGCAGCCCCCCCGAGACATGACCTGATGACTCATCCTCCCGAGACAGAGAGCCCCTCCCTGGTAGGGACGCTCATTGAGGGCAAGTACCTGCTGGAGCGCGAGCTGGGGGCCGGCGGCATGGGTGCGGTGTACCTGGCGCGCCACAAGACGATTGAGCGGGAGGTGGCCATCAAGCTGCTGCACCGCGCGCTGGCCTCGGACGCGTCGATTCGACGTCGTTTTGAGACTGAAGCGCGGGCGATCGCCCGGCTGAGCCACCCCAACTGCGTGATGCTCTATGAGTTCGGCCTGGAGCCGGAGCTGGAAGCGCTCTACGCGGTCTTTGAGTATGTGAAGGGGCGCTCGCTGGAGAAGTGGGCCGGGCAGAAGCTGGCGATCGACGATGTGCTCGAACTGGGGCGGCAGGTGGTCGCGGCGATCGAGCACGCCCACAGCCAGAAGATCATTCATCGCGACTTGAAGCCCGACAACATCATGGTGACGATCGCCGACAGCGGGAAGCTGGAGGTGAAGGTGCTCGACTTCGGTATCGCGCGCATCGCTGAAGAAGATGACGTGGAGACCGGGGAGCAGAGCCGGCTGACCAAGATGGGGCAGATGTTTGGCACGCCTCCTTATATGAGCCCGGAGCAGATTCGGGCGCGGCTTAACATCAGCTTTGCCACCGACATCTACTCGATCGGCGTGATTCTCTACGAGCTCATCGAGGGGCGGCTTCCCTTTCTGGCGGACTCCCCCATTGAGACGGTGATGCTGCACCTCAATGAGGAGGTGCCGCCGATGGTGCGCAGCGGTCTTCCTGAGGAGCTGCGTCAGATTGTGATGCGTTGTTTGCAGAAGGCTCCCGAGGATCGTTTCGAAAGCTGCACCGAGCTTCGCGAAGCGCTCGATCGTGTGGTGGTGGAGCCCGGCGAAGTCACAGCGCTGACTCATGTAGGTGGGGTGGCTGACTTGCGCGAAGGCACGCCGGTGATGGCCGGCGGGGAGAAGACCGCGCCGGAGACGCCGGATTCCGACCCGATCGCGGCTGCCCACGCCACCGAACTGGCCTTTGGTCACGCGCCCACTCTGGCGGCTTCGCCGGAACGCTGGCCGGGCGCCTCGTCTCAAGACGTCGGTGGCGCCGCACAGGTCGGTGAGCGTCACAATGAGGCTCAGGCTTCGTCGTCCAGGGCGAACGCTCCGACCATGCCTCCCGCCGATAGCGGAGCATCCGGGGCGTCGTCGCGAGCATCTGCTGCGGTGGAGACGGCCCGTCAGCAGCCCGGTCTTGGTGGCCTGGCGACCGGGGATAGCGCCGCGCCTCGCGAGGCTCCCGAGACCTGGTCGGAGGAGACCGACGCCACACGGCGCAAGACCGTGATGCTCCTGATCGCCGCCATCGGTGTGGTCGTGCTGGTTCTGGTCGGAGTGGTGGCTGGGATGGGCGGTGAGCCCGATGAGGGCGCAGAACTCGGTGCGACAGGGGCGTTCGATGAGCCTTCCAAAGCGCAGTCTTCGCAGGCACAGAGCGAGGGCGCATTCGGAAGCAATGAGGCTGAGGAAGGTGCTGAGGCCGGCTCTGCACAAGGTGATGAGGCATCTGCCGCCAGCGTTGCTCCGGGTGCGCCGGATGATGCGGCGACCGAGCCCCATGCGGCCCCGCAGGAGGGTCTGCCGGGCGATGGGAGCGGCCGCGCCGACGATAGCGGCCGCGCCGACGATAGCTCGGAGCGCGAGGTGGGGGCCGGCGAGGAGGTGGTTGGTGCTCGCCAGGAGAGCGAGGCGCAGGTTGAGGTTGAACCTGTGCGGCGCGCCTCCTCGGGCAAAACGGCCGCGCCGGCCAGCGCGCCCGAAGCTGCGGCGCCTCAGGAGCCGGCGCGCCTTCGCCTCAACCGCACCCGTCGCATCACCAGGGATGACGACGAAGAACCCGAGTCCAATGAAGAGCCGGCCCGGCTGAGTCTGCCGCGGCGCTGAGCGAGAAGAGGAAACATGGATATGCCGAGCCAAACGAAGTTGCGTATCGCCGCGCTGGCGCTGGGGTGGAGCCTGGTGATGGTGTCCTCAACCACGGCCTGGGCCCAGGAAGGGGACGCGCATCAGGAGATGTTGCGCCTGAGCGCCGAGGCCCAGGAGCAGTATGACGCCGGGCAGCTTCAAGAGGCCGCCGATACCTATCGGGAGGCGTACGCGGCGTATCCGCAGCCGATCCTGCTGAAAAACGAGATGATCGCGCGCTATCTGATCGAAGACTGCGACCGTTCGATGGAACTTGCGCAGGGCTTTGAAGCCAGCGGGGAGGCGACCGCCGAAGATGAACTCGACCTCGCGGCGGTCTACGCGGACTGCTCCCTGGTGCTTGCCAGTGCGTCGCTGGAGGCCGGGGAGCTGGAAGAGGCCCGCCAGCAGCTCACGTTGGGCGAGTCGCACTGGGACGAGGAGCTCGCCGGGGAGGGCGAGGCGCTCTGGGAGCGTCTGGGCAGGGCGCAGACCGAGCGCGAGGCTCAGGCGCAGAGTTTGGCCGCGAGCTCGGCCGCGAGCTCGGCGATTGAAGCGCCACCCGAGGTGGGTGGGGCTCCGGTGGGCGGTTGGGTACTGACGGCCGGCGGGGTGGTGGGGATTGTGGGCGCGAGCGCCTGGTATTTGAGCAGCCGCGGCGATGTTGAGGAGCTGCAGGAGGTCGCCGCCGAAGGCATCGATCGGGCACGGTACGAGGAGCTCTCGGACAGTGTGGCGACGGCGCGCTGGGGCGTGCCGACGCTCTACGCGCTCAGCGGTCTGGCCACCGTCGGCGGGATCCTCTGGGTGGTGATGCAGAGCTCGGACGAAGCGCCGGCGCTGACGGTGATGCCCGAGGTGGGCCCGCAGAGCGCAGGGGCCCGGCTTCGGCTGCGCTTTTGAGAGGAGCCGCAGCGTCGCTCGTTGACGACGCAGCTTCCTGCATCGCGACACGCAAACTCAGGGGATAGCGCTTCATCCAGCTGTGGTGTGGCGCTGCGCCTGTATGTGCGTTTCTGGAGCGAAGAGCGCGCGCCGATGCGTCGCGAAGAGGCTGTGGCCTACCCTTTGCAAAGATGTGTTTCGGACGACGAGTGACGTGCGTTTGCTCGTGTTGGGACCCGTGCTCGCTGGGAGCGCAGGGGCGATGTCTGCGGTGAGACTGAGGCGACGATGAGATACCCTTTAAGGCTCGTAACCCCTGCGGCGCTGCGACTTTTGAGCGTCCTGGCGCTCTGCGCTGCGGTGGCCTGCGGCGACTCCGACAACTTCGATGAGACACTCCCCGGCGGCGACGAGCAGCCCGACTACGGTGCCGACTCCGACGCGGGCATGGAGGAGCCGGATCGTGACGATGGTGAGGCGGAGCCGCCCGCCGAAATCGAAGAGCAGATCGTGGAGAGGGTGGCCGCCACCGACCGCTACATCTTTGTGCCCACCGGTCGCGAAGACGGCGATCAGGTCGCATTGATCGACGGGGAGACGTTTCAGGTGGAGCCGATTCGCGTGGGACTCAATCCCCAGGCGATCGTCGCCGCCGAGGTCGAAGGGGCAGGGGCGGTGGCCTATGTGTGGAGCGAGGGCACTTCGACGGTGGCGATCGTGCGCGCCGATATGCGTGATTCGCGTGAACGCCCGGACGTGCGTGTGGTGCGGGTACCCCGTGAGGTCAACCAGCTGGCGGTGGCCCCCGGCGGTCGCTATGCGCTGGCGTATATTGACCCGGAGTTGCCGCTGCCCACCCAGGGGAGCGCGGTCTCGCTGCAGACGATGGCGCTCATCGCGCTGGGTGATGCGCCTGGGGAGGATGAGGCGTACCAGCTCTCGGTGACGCGTCGTATCGAATCGCTCTCGTTTAGCGATGACGGCAGGTTCGGTTTTATCGTGGGCGAGGAGGGCATCAGCCGCATTGAGTTTGAAGATATCAAGGCCGACGCCTTTGTGCCCACCCTCGACCTGGGGGCGGCGACGCAGGACTTTCCGCCTCGCGATCAGGAAGCCGCGTTTAGTGCCGACGCCTCCCGCATGATTTTGCGAAGTTCGCAGCTTGCCGGCCTGGGTCTTTTTGAGTTGGCGGTTGAGGAACACGCGGTAGCGTCCCGGCGCATGCTGCCGCTTCCCGGAGTTCCCACCGATGTGGAGTTGCTGGAGCGGGAGGTTGAGGGAGAGCTTCGCCGCGAAGTGCTCTTCGCGATGCGTGAGCGGGGGCAGGTGGGGCGTTTTGATCTCGACCAGGTGATGGCCGCCGAGAGCGATGAGGCGGCCGCAACCCTCGTGGAGCTCATTGATGTCGAGGGTGTGGAGGCGGGCATCGCGCGGCTGACGCCGGATGAGCAGTCGTTGCTGGTCTTCTCGACCCTGCCGCCGATTCCGAGTGTGGGGCTGCTTGATGTGGGCACGGGCCAGGTGCAGACGGTGGCGCTGCGCAACCAGATTCGAACACTGGCGCTCTCACCGGACAGTGAGACCGCCGTGGTGGTCCATCGCGCGCAACCGGGAAGCGCTGCGGGGGGCGCAAGCTGGGAGGATCGTTTTCGCTACGCTCACGGGCTCAGTCTGTGGGACCTCGCCACGGGTTATGTGCGTCCGGTGGTGCTTCAGGCTGAGCCGCAGTCGGTGCTGATGGTCGAGTCTATGGCAGGGCCCACCTGGCTCTACGGGATGCTGGCCAATGAGGGCGGCGCAAACTTCGGGGTGGTGCGAATCTCCCTGGAGACCTTCGCCGTGGAGGTTCTGCCGGTCCCTCGGCGCCCGGCGCAGATCGGGGTGGTCGCCGATCAGGTTTTTGTGACCCAGGAGGACGGCCAGGGGCGCGTGACCTTCTTCGACATTGAGACGGGCACCCAGCGCACAGTCAGCGGATTTGAGCTCAACGCGGAGGTGCAGTGATGCGAGGTCGTAAGTGCTCGATTCTGCTGATGGTTTTAGCGCTTTCGTTGTTTGCTTCGGCAGGGTGCGGCGGAGATTCACAAGCCCCCTCCGGCGGGGCCAACGATGCTGACGCCGGGGGCAACTACCAGCCGCCCGGCGATGGTGAAGACCCCGGTGAACCTCGTCCCCCGCTGCCGGAGGTGCCCGAGAGTTATACGTATTCGCAGCCGGCGATCGTGGGCGATAAGGTCTATGTCGCCAATGAAACGCTCGATGCGGTGGCGATCATTGACAGCCAGAGCCTGGAGATCGAGGGGGTGCCGGTGGGCCGGGCGCCCACGCAGGTGGTCGCGCCGGTGGAGGGCGCCGGCGATGATGCCCGGGTGATGGTTCTCAACGCAGGGGATCACACCGTCTCGCTGCTCGACCCGGATGGTGAGGAGAGCCTTCATGTGCCGGTGCTCCCCCATGCCAACCGCCTGCAGGCCACCGCGTCGGGGCGCTTCGGAGTGGCCTGGTACGACAGCTCCGAGCCGGGGCCGGCCGGCGACCTCTCGGCCATCACGGTGGTCAGCGAAGCGGGCAGCTTCGATGTGGCAGTGGGCTTTCTGGTGCGCCAGGTGCTCTTCGACGAGGTTGGCGAGCGCGCGTTGGTGATCAGCGACGACGGGGTCAGCGTGCTGGAGCTGGCGGCGATTGAGAGCGATCGTTTCGTTGCCCCCCGCCCGCTGACCCCGCCCGGATTTGAGGCCGTAGACCCGGCCGAGCTCCGGCTGCATCTCGGCCCGCAGGGCGAGTCGCTGGTGGCCTGGACTCCCTCGCAGCCCTTTCTCTTTGTGAGTGATTTAAGCGAGGGCTCCCCGGTTGCGATCGCGCTGGGCGCCCCTCCCACCGGCGCCGCGCTTGCCGAAGCGACCCTTGTGCTCGCGCTCAGTGAGGCGGACCGCCTGCTTGCCATCACGCTCCCCCGGGGGCTGGAGACCGCCCGCGCCGACCAGGAGGCCCGCGGGGTCTGGGTCGACGCTACCTTTGTGCCGCCCCTCGCCGACGACGCCTTTTTGGACTCCGAGGGCTTTTCCTACCTGAGCCTTCCGGTGCCCGGGCTGGGCTCGGTGGTCTTAAGCGACGACGCCTCGGTGGCGATGGCCTTTACCACCAACCCGCAGGAAACGCGCGGGGTGCTGGTGGCGATGGCCGACCGGGAACTCAGTACGGTGCGCTTTGAGAAAGAAGTGCGCGGGGTGCTGCCGGATGAAGTTGGCAAGACCTTTCTGGTGATTCACCCGCGTCGGCCCGGCTCCCGAGAGGGGTTGACCCCGGCCGACCCCGAGTTTGTGGAGCGAAGCCACGCCTTCTCGGTGCTCGATATCGCCAGCCATCAGACTCGGCTGGTGCTCACCGAGCTTGCGATCGCGCGGGCAGTGCTCTTCGCCCCCGACGTCGGCGACGCGTTTGTGTACCTGAGCTACGAGAACCCGACACCTGGTGCGGCGGAGCTTCTGGCACACCGCGAGATTGTGCGCGTCAACCTCGGTAGCTTCCGCAGCGAGGTGCTGAGGCTCTCGGCGCTTCCCGATGATATGGGGCTGATTCCAGGGAGCGGACGCGTCTACGTCAACCAGGTGCACCCCCAGGGGCGGATCACCTTTGTGGAGGCTGCCACCGGTGAGCGCCAGACGGTGACGGGCTATCAGCTTAACTCGGGGATTTTTTGATGATGACGTTCAAGAAGACGCCGCCCGGCGCGGCAATCGAGGTTGTGATGCAGACGTTCAACCCTCTGGCCCCGGCGCTTGCGGCGCTGGTGCTTGCGCTGATGACCACGGGCTGCGGCCCGATGGAGCCCCAGCCCTGGACCGAGGTCCGGAGTACCTTTGGTCCGCTTCAGGTCGGCGAGCAGTTGGTCTATTACGATGCGTCTCGCGCGGAACTGATCAGGGTGGAACCGACCCGAGAGGCGCTCGCCGGCGAGCTCACTACCGAGCGGGTGAAGACACTGAGCCAGGTCTATGTGCTCGATACCCCTGGCGATGATGAGAGCGTCTATGTCCTCGGCGGCGGCGCAACCCCGCAGCTTCGTCTGCATAACCTCGTCGAGGGCGGCACCCGCACGATCGCGCTCAATAGCCCTTACGACCGCGCCCACAGCGATCCTTACGGGGAGTTCATGGTGCTACGCCACTCCGGCAACCAGAGCGGCGATGAGGCGCGTAACCTCAATGAGGTCGCGGTTGTGGATCTTCGCGAGGGGGCCGACGAGAGCGCCGAAGTGCTCACGCTCTTTAGCCGCGCGAACGCTGTGGTTTTTGCGCCGCCCTTTGAGCTTGAGGGCCAGGAGTACCGCATCGCGCTGGGGCTTTCGACCAGTGAGATCACGCTGATGGATCTCGACGCCGAACAGTCCGCCGACAAGCTGCGCGCCATTCCGCTGACGGTCAGCCAGGCCGACACCCCTCGCACACCCGTGCAGGTGGAGGTGGTGGTTGAGGAAGACCCGCAGATGCCGGGCGCGGTGAGCATCTTTGTACTGACCGATGTGGGCAGCGACATTACCCAGATCATGGTGCAGCCGGCGGCGCGCGCCGACAGTAACCGTCGTCTGGATATTGCGATCAATCAGCTTTACGCCGGCGCGCGACCCGTGAGCTTTGAGGTGCTGGATCTGGAGGGGGTGGGGCGGAGGCTCTTTGCCATCGATGGGGCGCAGCCCCGCTTTACGATGGTCGATGTGCTCAGCGGGGAGTCCGATACCTTTGCGCTACCGTTGGGGCGCGCGGCCACGGACCTTGTGCGCTTTGAGACGCCGGCCGAAAGCGGTGCGGGCAGTGAGGCGCGCTTGATGGCGTACAGCGCGAGCGATGCGCTGGTGGCGATGATTCGTCCGGAGCTCATCACGTTGAGCAGTGAGACCCCGACGGTCGGGAAGAGCGTCGAGGCGATTCGCCTGCAAGCAGCGCCGCAGCATGTGTGGGTCGATGAGGCCGAGCGACTCCAGCGGGTACTTGTGGCGCATAACGCCGGGTTTTCGCTGATCGATTTGAGCGTGAGTCGGGCCAGCTACATTAGCGGCGCCGGTACGCTCAGCGGGGTGGTGGTGCATGAGGGGGAGGCCTTCGGGGTCTATGAGAACGCCGCAGGGGTGGTGCGGTTGGAGATTGAGAGCGGTCGCACCAGCAGCGCGAGTCTCGATCTTGCGGCGCGCTCGGTGGCGCTGATGCCCTCCCGGGATCTTCTGGTGATCGATCACGGTGGTGCCGGCGGCACGCTCACCGTGATTCCCACTGACGATCTGCAAACATCGCAGGCGCGCTCGTTCTTTGAAGTTACGCGCCAGCGCGTGCTCAGCCGATGAGCCTGACTTCTTTTGAAGTAGAGATGAGGTTGATGATGAGAGAGACGACGAAGAGCGTGCTGACGCTGGGGATGCTGGTGGCCGGAACGCTGGCTGTGGGCATACCGCAGGCGCAAGCGCAGGAGGTGCAGGCGCAAGCAGCTCCGGGGTACGAGGCACCGGCCTATCAGGCTCCGGCGGTGGCCGATGGACCGCGCTACAGCGTGAGCTATGCCGGGCGTTTTATGCCGGCCACCGACGATGCGGTGGCGATGGGCGTGGGCGCCGGTCCGGCCCTGCGTCTGGGGGTGGAGGGCCTCGGTATCGAGGAACTCGGCCTGGGCGTTGTGGTGCACAGCGACGCGCGCAGCGCCACGCCCTTTGAAAACACCATGAAGTTGGACTGGAAGCGCACCGCGGTGATGGTGGAGCTCGATTACGGGATGCGCTTCGCCGACGAGCGCTTACGCCCGGCTGCTCGCCTGGGGCTTGGCTATATGCACCACAGCCTCGACCTTTACGCCGACGGGGGCACTTCCGCCGATTGGAGCAACCGCTTCGAGGGCAGCGCCGGTTCGTTTGCGTTTACAGCGCAGGCGGTCCTGGATCTGACCCTCTTGCGAAGCTCCAGCCGGGCCTGGGCCTTCGGGGTGTACGGAGCCTGGGGCCTTGCGGGCCACACACGCGCCAACTTCGATGCGATGGAGCCGGTCTACGCGGATGGCGAGCGGGTGGAGCGCGCGCCGATCGATGCCGGTTCGGCCGGGGCTCTTCGCCCGGGCGGGGAGATTGGTTTTTCGCTGGTCTGGCAGCCCCGATGAGGGCCCGGTCAGGTGGCAGGTCTCGCCGCGGAGCGACGGCCTGCACACTTGACACTTAGCCTCGAAGTTTTCAGATTGTGCGGGCCGGACTCGCCGCCACGACATCCTGTGGTGAGTGTGGACTCGGAGCGCGGTTACGGCCCGCCGCGCCATCTTTTTTAATCTGGAACTTTTTGAGGAGTCCACACCCCATGGCGAGCGCAGAGAACGTCCCCACCCCTGAGAAAGCCCCGAAATCCCATGCCGCACCGCCCGCCGAGCGTAAGGCTCGCCCGCCGGTCGATCCCTCGGTGCTCCGTCACCGTGAGCTCAAAGGTGGCGAGTTCTGGCGGGAGATCCCGGCCTTTGCCAACGTGAGCGAGGAGGAGTTCCTCGACTACAAATGGCAGATGAAGAACTCGCTTTATGGTGAGGATAAGCTCCTTGAGTTGATGGAGGGGCTGGCACCCAAAGCGTTCGTCGACGATGTGCTGCGCGGCTTTCATCTGGCGCCGATGGCGGTGCGCGTCACTCCGTATCTGTTCAGCCTGATCGATTGGAACGATCCGCTGCATGATCCGATTCGCACCCAGTTCATTCCGGTGGCCTCGCGGTTGACGATGGACCACCCGATGCTCACGCTGGATTCGCTCCATGAGCAGGCCGACGCGCCGGTTGAGGGGCTGACCCACCGCTACCATGATAAGGCGCTCTTTCTGCCGCTGGACACCTGTCCGGTGTACTGCCGTTTCTGCACGCGAAGCTACGCCATCGGCGTGGACACCGACGTGGTCGAGAAGGTCAGCCTGAAAGTCAGCCCGAAGCGCTGGGAAGAGGCGTTTGCCTACATTGAGAGCCGCCCGGAGCTTGAGGACATCGTCATCAGCGGGGGCGACGCCTACAACCTGGCGTTTAAGCATATCGAAGCGATTGGCATGCGCCTCCTTGAGATCCCCAACATCCGTCGCATTCGTTTTGCGACCAAGGGGCTGGCGGTGATGCCGATGAAGATCTTGAGCGATGAGCGCTGGCTCGATGCGGTGACCCGGGTGGCCGAGCACGGGCGTAAGCTGCACAAGCAGGTCGCCATTCACACCCACTTCAACAACCCCAACGAGATCACTGAGATCAGTCGCCGGGCCACCAACACGCTTTTTGAGCGGGGAATCACCGTGCGCAACCAGTCGGTGCTCCAGCGCGGGGTCAACGACGAGCCCGAGACGATGCGTCTTCTGGTCAAGCGCCTGGGTGAGATCAACGTCGAGGCCTATTACGTCTACCAGCACGATATGGTGCAGGGGGTTGAAGATCTGCGCACGTCGCTGCAGACCAACCTCGATATTGAGAAGTTCGTGCGCGGATCGACGGCCGGCTTCAACACCCCGACCTTCGTGGTGGATGCCCCCGGTGGTGGCGGCAAGCGTGAGGCGCACTCCTATGAGCATTACGATCGGGAGACGGGCGTGAGCGTCTACAGCGCGCCTTCGGTCAAGCCCGGCCAGCTCTTCACGTACTTCGATCCGCTTCACAGCCTCAGTGACGCGGCGCGTGCCGACTGGAAGGACGCCGATAAGCGCGAGCAGATGGTGCAGGATGCGCTTTCGGCGGCGCGCAGCCATCAGGGACAGCGCTAAGCCCTACGCAGCGCCTCGCCAGAGGTTGACGTGGCGAGGACGGCGATAAGATTTGAGGAGACGGCGCGGGGAGATTCCCCGCGCCGTCTTTTTTTGTGGCGACGCAGCCCGGGCGGTATCACATCAGAGTGTGCTAAGTGCGCGTTGGATTGATTAAAACGTGCGCCGGGTGCGTCGAAGCAGTCCGAGCGGTTGAAGCGTCGCGCCGCTGGCGAGTTTATCTTTCGAAGCTCTGGCGAGTGAGAGGTCGGTATGCGTTGGATTCAGGTGTGGTTGGCGACGGTGGTCACGACGGCGGTGCTGGTGGGATCGGTCACAGACGCGCAGGCGGTCGTGCGCGCCGGGGTCGACGTGCGCTGGATGCCGGTGGCCCTGGAAGACACCAAACTCGAAGAGGTGGAGTTGGGCGGCAGTCAGCGCCAGCTGGAAAGCCTGGGGGCCGGCGCCAGGTTGATGCTGGGGTTTGATGCCTTTGCGATCGGGGCCAAGGTCAACATTGCGCGTCACACCTTTGCCGACCCCGACCTTAGTTACACGCAGGTCGATACCAACCTGCAGGCGCGCTTCATCCTGCCGAGCACCCGTCTGGCGCTCTATGTGGAGGCCGGGCCTTCGATCGCGCTGGACCTTGCCAGTACCGGCTACAACGCCGGGATAGGCGCGGAGGTCGATGTGCTGGGCTGGCCGCTGGTCGACCTCAACTTAGGGATCGGGGCTCAGTACGCCCGGGTGCCGGTCAACGCAGGCCCGGGGTTGGAGCGGATCAACGAGGGATTGAGGGCTATCGTCTACGTGGGCTTCGATTTTTCGATGTGAGGCGGTCGGAGCGCCGGGCTGCCGGGTGGCGAGCGCGGCCTCTTTTCTGCTAATTTCTTGCGGGCGTCCCCGCTGCGATCAAGGCTCGTGCGTCCAGAGCCGGGAGACACGATGTCTCCGTGACCGCAGCATCAGACACGGACGCCTTGCATGCAGCGAGAGTGGTATTTGATCGACGATGAGGGGATTCATCGTCTGGATTTAGGGGAGCAGAACCCAGTGGAGTTCTGGGACGGCGCGAGCATCCGGGATGAGGAGAGCGGCCAGTGGCCGGGCTTCTCCCAGGTGGTCTTTGACGCGTCGCCATCGCGGGTGGTCGAGGCGCTTAAGCGCACCGCTCCGATGATGGAGATCGGATTGAAGGAGGTCACCGCCAGTCCGAAGCATTGGGAGGGCGGGGTGCTTGTGGCCACCGATGGCACGCTGACGCTGGTGGCGGAGCCGGGAGTCGACCTGGATGAGCGTTTTTTAGGCGCGGAGTGGGCCGAGGAGCTCTTTAGCGAGCTACGCTGCAGCGGCGCCTTCTTTGGCTATGAGCCGCATCTGGGAAGCCTGCACCTGACGATGTACGAGGAGGGGCACCCGCGCTTTGCCTGGTGCGACTCGTTGTTGCCCGGGCCCAGTTATGCGATGGTCTTCGAGTCCGACGGGCGGTGCACCAACGAAGACCCGCGTCAGTTTGCGCTGCGCGAGTTGGAGCTGCCGCCGACAAGTCCCCTGCTGGATCGCTACCACTTTGTGTGGGCGAACCTTCGCGCGCTGGGCGTTGAGGAGTTACGTCCAGAGCTCGAAGATCTGCCTATTGTGGCGGCAATGCAGATTCGAGAGAGCGATGAGGAGAGCGCATGATCAAGCGTATGTTGAGCGTGTCGGCCCTGATGGTCAGTGTGATGATGGTCTCGGGCTGCGGGAACTTCGGCGGTGCCGTGGTGGGTGCGGAGTGCCGCGACGATCGTGACTGTGACCCGGATAGCCGCTGCCTGCGTGGCGACAACTACCCCTTCGGGATGTGCACCTACTCCTGCAACCGCCACGACGAGTGCCCGCCAAACACCGCCTGTGTGGACCGCAGCGGCGGGGTGTGTCTGCCGATGTGCGAGCGCTCGCTGGATTGTCGCGAAGACTACTACTGCGATGACGTACGCGATGAGCGTGGCGACCGACGCTCCAACGTGTGTGTGGGCGACTGAGCCTCCAACACATTAAAAGCCTTTGAGCCGGCCTCCTTTTAAAGGAGGCCGGTTTTTTTGTGGGCGCTCCCTTGTCGCTCAACGATCTGGGAGTAAGGTGTCGACGGTCGATCCCCCCCGGGTCGGGCGGCCGCGCCGGCCCTCGCCCCCCGTTGTCCCCCTCCCTGAAGCGAGTGAACCCGATGCATCTTTATATTAGCCCGCGAATTGAGCAGCTCATCGATCTGGCGATCGATGAGGATGAGATCGGCTTTGATGTGACCTCTCAGGCGTTTTTTGCCGGGGAGTGGGGTAAGGCGGAGTTGGTGGCCAAGCAGGACTTTGTGTTGGCCGGTGCGCCGGTGGTTCGCGCCGTTTTTGCTCGGGTGGACCCGAGCATCAAGGTTGAGTTCGAGCGTGAAGATGGCGCGGCGTATCAGAAGGGCGAGGTGGTCGCGCGACTTCAGGGGCCGACCGTGTCGCTGTTGAGAGGGGAGCGCATCGCATTGAACTTCATGCAGCGCATGAGTGGCGTGGCCACGCTCACCGCCTCGTTCGTCGCGGCGTTGGGAGACTCGCCGACCCGGGTTGTGGACACGCGCAAGACGCTGCCCGGCTGGCGTGCCCTCGATAAGTATGCGGTGCTCTGCGGGGGCGGGGCCAACCATCGCTACAACCTGGCCAGCGGGGTGATGATCAAAGACAACCACATCGCCGCGGCCGGCTCGGTGGCTGAGGCGGTCAAGCGGGTGCGCCTGCAGGCACCGCATTCGGTGCGTGTGGAGGTCGAGATCGACGAGGTTGAGCGCGTGACTGAGGCGCTGGAGGCCGGCGCTGAGATCATCATGCTCGATAATATGAGCCGTGAGCAGATGGTTGATGCGGTGGCGATCATTCGTCGTCATGAGCGCGGCGCGCATGTTGTGATTGAAGGCAGCGGGAACATGACCCGCGAGCGCCTCAAGGGCCTGGGTGATGTCGGGTTGGATATCATCTCGGTGGGCGCGCTGACGCATTCGGCCAGCGCGGTGGACGTCTCGATGAAGTTGCGTGAGAGCAGCGGGAGCAAGGGATGAACGGCCAGGAACAACCTCCTATCGTGGTGCACGCTGAGGTGGGCTCAACCAACGATGAGGCACTCACAGCGCTGCGCCAGGGGGCTGCCCACGGCAGCGCTGTGGTCGCTGAGCAGCAGCTTGCCGGGCGCGGCCGTCGCGAAGATCGTGGTGAGCGTCGGGTGTGGTACTCCCCGGCCAACGCCAACGTGTACCTCTCGGTGGTCTTGCGGCCGCAGCTCGACCCGTCGCGGGTTTCGGGCATCACGCTGGCCTGCGGCGTGGAGATCGCCCGGGCGTTGCGAGCGCTGGGCGCGGGCGATGTGCAGCTGAAATGGCCCAATGACCTTTATATTGGCGAGCGAAAGCTAGGCGGAATCTTAAGCGAGGCGGCCACCGGCGCAGGCGGGTTCGAGGGCGTGGTGGTGGGGGTGGGAATCAACATCAATGTGCCTGCCGACGCGTTTCCCGAAGATCTTCGCGGGCAGGCGACGAGTCTTTTGCGGGAGACGGGACGAA
The DNA here is from genome assembly GCF_004005565.1 of Lujinxingia sediminis. Classification (NCBI taxonomy): domain Bacteria; class Deltaproteobacteria; order Bradymonadales; family Lujinxingiaceae; genus Lujinxingia; species Lujinxingia sediminis. Next base: position 121,771 of record NZ_SADD01000006.1, read on the forward strand.
CCTTTGATCGTCTCAGGATCATTCAAGAGGTGCGCGAGGCGATGTTGAGCGCATGCGCCCGTCTGGAGGCCGGGGGACTGAAGGACTTCGCCGAGGCGTTTGACGCGCTGGATGCCACCCGTGGACGCGAGGTTCGTTTTGAGCAGGAGGGCGTGGCGATGCGGGGCATGGCCGATGGCCTCTCGTCGCAGGGGGGGCTCTGGGTCAAGCGCGATACTGGCGAACGGGTGGAGGTGATGGCCGGTGAGGTCGTGATCTGCGGGCTGGGTCGGGGGAAGGTGGCCGGAGGCCCCGCGCCTGCGGCGCGGCCTGCCGCCGAGATTGAGGCCCATGTGGAGCGGCTGCTCACCGCCCAGCCCGGTTCACCGCCGCAGGCACGCCGGGTAAGGCGGCGTTTTGCGCTGCGCGCCAATGAGCGCGTTGGCGCACGCTACTGCCGGCTTGAGGTGGAGGTCGACGCCGAATTTGAGTCGAGCTACCTGCGCCCGGGCCAGTACATTACGCTGGGGCTTGCGGGGCATCCTCCCAACTTCTACGCGATCGCCGGGGTGCGCGGGCGAGTGTGGGAGTTTCTGATCGAGGCGGAGGGGGACCTGGGCAGTGCGCTCTCGGAGCTGGAGGTGGGGGCCGAGGTGGAGGTCAGTCTGGTGGAAGGCGGAGGCTTTGAGCCGGCCACGGGGCAGGGAAAGACCGCGTTGCTCTTTGCGAGCGGAAGCGGCGTGGCCGCGGTGCTTCCGCTGGTGGATCGCTGGCTCTCGGAGCCGGGCGGTCCCGAGCGGATCGCGCTCTTTTATGGCGAGCGTCAGGAGGAAAACCGGGCGTACGCCGAACGTTTAAAAAGGCTTGAGGAAGCGGGCGTGGCGGTCTACCTCGCCGCCGAAGAGGGGGGAGCGTATCGCTACGTCCAGGATGCCTTTGAGGCCACCGGGTTGCCGGTGCATGATGCCGTGGTGTACGTGAGCGGCGCGGCGGTGATGCTCAAGGCGGTGACCGAGCGGATGATGGCCGCCGGCGTTGATGCCAGCCGCGTGCATATCAACATCTGAGCGTCGGCGCTGGTCCGTGCTGTGTTCGCTGGCCCATCTTGTGGAGGTGGGGGGGCTGGGCTATGCTGGCGCGCCCGTTCGGGGCAACTTTCTTGAAGATTCGTGCGCCTGTCGCACACCTGCTTGAGTGAGGAGATGTCATGTCGACGCCCGTATACCGTTTGATGGCGCATGCCTTTGTGGCGACGCATACCTGGGAGGCGTATCCGGATGTGCGCGAGGCGATGAGCAAAGCGGGTCTGAACAAAGACGGGGTGGAGCGCGGCAGGGCGCTGCTGGCCGAGGCGGAGGCGCTGGTCGCTGCGCGCAAAGAAGAATCGGCCGAAGATCGCATCAGCGAGCACGCCATCCATATGGCCGTGGCCGAGCTGGAGATGTGGTTGCAGACGGTGCGCGTCTCGTTGCGTCATAAGGTCAAAGCCGAGGAGGTGATCAAGCGCGCGCTGGATCATCACCTGCACGCCAGCGAGCACACTCTCAGCGCCGTGGCCGGTGCGCTGCGTACGCTGGCGGTGCTCCGAACCGACCCGCGCGTGGCCGAAGGGTTTGCCTCAAAGCGCGCGCTTCACGACCTGTTGATTCATGGTCAGACGCTCTTGACCAAAGTCTTTACGCTGACGCGCCAGCGCCTGGAGCCGGGTCTGGGCACCACGGTGGCCCCGGCCTACGATGCGCTCGAGGTGCATCGAGGAAAGCTGCTCGACTGGTTGATGGAACTGGATCGGGCGGTAAGCAACGTCGGCGACCGCCCCGATGTGGTGGGTCTTATCGCCTATGTGCCAGCGGGCGTCGGGCTGCCCCTGGGGGGTGCCTCCTTTGCTGTCACGCTGCACCAGCGCGCGCAGCAGAACCCGCCGGATCTGACCTCGGCCAGCGCCGATTGTGCCGGGTGGTCGCTGGGGCGCCAGGGGCGCAACCGCGAGAACCTGGGGCCGGGCTTTATCGAGCCCTCCTTCGACTGAGCGTGTGTGAGCGGGGGGGATGTCGTGGTGTGGAGACGGGCTGACCTGTGAACCTGAACCTGTGGTGGCGATGAAAGACGATCTTTACGGCATCCTGGGCGTCTCGAAAAAAACGGACGCGGCCACGATCAAAAAGGCGTATCGGAAGCTGGCACGGGAGAATCACCCGGACGTCAACCCGGGGGACGCCGCCGCTGAGGAGCGTTTTAAACGCATCTCGGCAGCGTTTGACGTGCTCAGCGATCCTAAAAAGCGCAAACTTTACGATGAGTTCGGCTTTGAAGGGCTTCGCGAGGGCTTTGACGCCAAACGTGCCCGGGCCACCCGTCGGCGAGGCGGGGCGAGCGCGGCGGGGTTTGAGGGGGGCGCGAGCTTTGAGGATATTTTTGGCTCGATGTTCGGTGGCGGGGCCGGTCCGGGTTTTGGAGGGGCTGGTTTCGGGGGCGGAGCCGTCAACCCGCTCAAAGGGCGGGATAATGTGATGCCGGTGGAGCTCGACTTTATGCGCGCGCTCAAGGGCACCGAGCTGACCTTTTCGGAAGGGGAAACCAAGACCTTTAAGGTGCGCGTGCCGGAGGGGACCGGCACCGGGGATCGCCTGCGAGTCAAGGGTAAAGGCGGCGCCGCGCCTCGTACCCGGCAGGGAAAGGGGGAGCGGGGCGACCTCCTGCTGGAGTTTAAGGTCTTGCCGCATCCGAAGTTGCGGCGCGAAGGGCTCGATCTCTATCTGGACGTGCCCATCACCGTTCCCGAGGCGGTGTGCGGTGCTTCGATCTCGGTGCCCACGCCCCACGGAGACTACACGGTGAAGGTGCCCGAGGGGGTGAACTCCGGGGCGAAGTTGCGACTGAAGGGTCAGGGGGTCAAACGCGGCACCCACCAGGGTAACTTCTATGTGGTCTTGCAGGTCCACACCCCCGACCGCATCGATGATGCAACGCGCAAGGCGGCCACGCAGCTGGCCGGAGGCTACAGCCAGGATGTGCGCGCCGGGCTGAAGCTGTAAAGGCGGGCGGCGGCGCTTAGGTTTAGATGGGTACGCCGTGAGCTAGTGTTGCTGCCGTGTTGGTCTGCGGCGTTGAGGGCCGCAGCGGCTGCGTTGCAAAGGCTTGACGATGCGAAGCCATCGCCTTGCGTTTTGCGCCTTGCCCGTGCTGCCCTCAACGTCGCGGCCATCGACATCAACATCTGCTCTCGGCGTCGTAAGGGCGCCGCTGAGGCGCCGTATGCGAATCGACAACCCGGGGGGGAGCGATGAGACGCTGGCTGGTGGCGTGCGCCTTGTGGGCGTGTGTGTTGACGCAGATCGGCTGTCAGACGGGGCCGGCCTGTGGAACGTTTCCGCTCGATGCCGATACCCGACGCTGTATGGTCTCGACGATCGACACGATGGTGCGCGAGCATTACCCCTTTGCGGAGCAGAAAGGGGTCGATATGACCATGTTTTTCAAGGGGTTATGGTCTTCTCTTGATGAGCCTGAGCTTGACGACGAGTCGTTTGTCCTCTCCCTGGCGCAGTCGTTGGCGATGCTTGAGGACGGTCATACCCGGCTGGAGCGTTTTCGCCTGGACGAGGTCGGTGCCCCGCCGGTGAAGCTGGCATTACGAGAGGGGCAGGTGGTGGTGCGCAGCGCGGCACCCGGGGCGGGGCTAAAGCCCGGGGAGGTGATTGAGACCATCGACGGCAAGCCCGCCCTCCCGGTGCTTCGCAGCGCTTTGGCTTCGGCCGAACGCGGCTCCGCTGGTGAGGTCTTGCTTCTCGGCGCTGACGCTGCGCTCGCCGGCGAGGTGGGAAGCGATGTGAGGCTTGAGACGGCTTCGGGGCGCGTGGTGCAGCTGACCCGCCAGACGGTGCTTCATGAGCCTTTCATCCGCCGCTTTGGCGAGATCGGCTACCTGCGCGTCAAAACTTTCGGCTTTATCGATGATCTCGACCGTCTCGACCGCCTTATGAACGAGTTGATGGACACCCGGGGGTTGATCATTGACCTGCGCGACAATGGCGGGGGCTACCCCTCTGTGAGTGACGGGCTCTTCGGGCGACTTGTTACCGAAGACGGCGCGCTCTTCGCGCTGGTCGATCGCCAGGGGCGCGTGCATCGCCATATGCAGGCTCACTCTCGTGGAGAGACCTACACCGGCCAGGTGGTCGTGCTTGTGAATGAGGGCACGTTCTCCGCCGCCAACTACTTCGCGCACCGTATTCGCGAAGAGCATCGCGGTGTGCTCCTGGGAGGGCGCACCGGCGGCGGCGCGGCCTCGCCAGACCGCGGGTTGATGCTGGTCGATGGACTCTGGTTTCAGGTCTCGACCTATGTCGTGGAAACCTTAAGCGGGCATAACACCGAAGAGGGGATGGCGCCCACAATACGCCTGGATGATGTCGGTGCCTGGTACGAGGTGCCACCGGAGCAGGGGGCGTTGAGCGAGGATAACGATAGGATGCTGCGCCGCGCGCGCCGCTACCTGGAGGGGGTGCAATGAGCCTGCGACACGCAGTGGCCGCGAGCCTGATGTTGGGGCTCTCTCTGGCAGCGGGGGAAGCGCAGGCCGGGGAGCCAGAGCGCCCCGCATCCGAGCTCACGCAGTCTTCAAGCGCCAACGACCAGGAGGGCGCAGAGGAAGGGATGGGGTCTGAAGGACAACGTGCGCGCCTCTTCGGCCTCGGGGTGTTTACGCGCGGGGGGATGGCGGCGTACCGCTCGATGGGGTGCGCATGTATCGATCGAAAAACCTGGCGAGCTGGCCTGGGTGCCAGGCTGCATGTGGGGCCCTACCTTGCGGCTGAGATCGGTGTGACTGTGGGCATGATGATGCTCGGCGGGAACTTCCCGCTTAACGGCTGGGAGGTGGCTGCACGCTGGCAGCCGGCCCCCCACGCCGACGCTCGCGCTGTGGCCGGGCTCTACACGCGTCTGGGTTATACCTCGATGCAGGTCATGGGCATGCGCTCGGTAGGCGCGCCCGGAGTGAGCGCGGCGTTAGGCTGGTCGATGCAACTTGTGCCCATGCTCTCGCTGGAGGTCGAAGCCGGTGCTCAGCGCCATTTCGGTGCGATGGCGCACTGGCAGCTGGGGGGGCAGCTGGGGCTGGCGACGCGTTTTTAAGCACGTTAACGCAAAAAGCCGCCCCTTGCCGGGCGGCTTTTTTAGCTCATCGCGGTGATATCACATCACCGCGATGTCTTTGCGCGTGACTCTTAGAGGGGCAGGCAAGCCGAGGCGTCGGCCACCGCGCCAAAGAAGTCTTCGCCGGCGCTGCCGCTGATGTTCAGGCCGGTGCAGCCCACAAGCTCGCCGCCAGTACCGACGAATACGCCGTGGAGGCCGCTGCCGGTGACGGTCACGTCGGTGACCGTGACACGAGAGTCGCCGTCGATGAAGAGCGAGGCCTGGTGATCCGAGTTGCCGGTCCAGCGGTCGGAGCCAGCGTTGATCAGCTCGACGTTGATGAGCTTGTTGTCGGGGAAACGACTGTCGGCAAAGCGCAGGCCCTGCCAGTAGCCGGAGAGCTCTTCGGTACCCTTGAAGACAATCGCGTCGCCGCTGGAGGCGTCTGCGGTGAGGCGGCCACCGGAGACGTCGATGTTCCGGTCGCTCTCGGCTTCAAACGTCGAACCCGGGCTCAGCGTGAGGTGGCCCTCGACGATGATGTCGGCACTCAGGCGTACCGGAACCTCGAACGCAGGCCAGGTCTGGTCGCGGGTCAGCTTGGTGACCGCGCCGGTGCTGTTGTAGAAAACCGTTACAGCCTGGCGATCGTTGTCGACAAACGCCAGATCAGCGCTGAAGCCGCCGATCTGATTGGGGCGCGTAAGCAGAGGATTGGCGTTATTGCTAAACGTCGATCCGCTTACGTTGACTTCTCCCTCGCGGGTCGCCGCGTGGAGCGCGGCGTAGTCGTTGTTGTCGAAGGTCGTGTTCTCGATGGTCAGGCGCGAGGCGTCACCATCAATAAAGACCGCGCCCCGAGCATCACCGTTACCGCTGTAGGCTTTCCCGCCACCGTGAGCGATGAGCGCATAGCTGATCCGGTTGTTAGCTGAGGACGCATCCGAGAAGTGAATTCCACCCCAGCCGCCACGCTCCCCATTGACGGCTTGAAGGGTAACGCGGGCGCTTTCGGTGCCGGCGATATTCAGAGAGCCGGTGTCATCAGCGATGGTGATCCGCACATCCTGAGCAAGCTCCAGCGTGGCACCGGCAGCAATGGTGATGTCGGCGTTCATCGAAATGTCGTATGGAATGCGGTAGGCGTAGCCCGGCCAGGTGCCCGAGATGGTAGCGGTCGCCTGGGTGCCCGTCATCAAGATATGATCCGCGTCGTTCTCGCTGATCGTCAGATCGCCAGCGAGCGCCGCGAAGTGGTCGGGGCGCAGGCGCAGCGGGAGCTCATTGTCGGTAAAGGAGGTGGTCTCGACGCTAAGGGTGCTCGAGGCGCCGTGGGCGTGAATGCCGGCGAAGGCGTTCTGTTCAAAGGCGCAGTTCGACACGCTCAGACGCGACTCCCCGCCCACGTAGACCGCCCCTTTGGATTCGCTATTGCCGGTGAACCGATCGCCACCGGCGTGGCGGATCGTCACGTATTCGAGCACGTGGTTGGAGGTGCCCGTATCGTTGATGTAGATGCCGGCCCAGTAGCCGCGCTCTTGTTCTTCGCCGCGGATGAGGATTTCTTTTCCTTCCTCGCCCACCGCCTCAATCGTGCCGGTGCCGCTGAGTTGGATGGAGCTGCCCGCGCCCATAAAGACGGTCGTGCCTGCCTCAATGACCAACTTGCCCGAGGAGACATTGAGGCTACCGTCGATCTTGTAGCAGCTATCGCTCGAGAGCGTCGCGCCACTGGAGACCTCACCGCTGTTGATCTCCTCACAGACATCGGGGTTATTGGGGCGATCCTGAGGCTCATCGTCGGGCCCAACACAGCCCACGCCTACGCTGAGGCAGACGCCGCCGACAAGAGTGAGGTTGGCAAGTCGTTTGATCAAGGCGTTCATCGTACCCTCCCAAAACATCAAGGTAGAGAAAAAAGTCACCCACATGGGTGAAGGACAATAGCGATGTTGCGCGCTTTAGACGGGGTCGCAAGCGCGATATTCAACGATTGGGAGGATGTATCAAGACTTTCTGTACGAAGCAAAAACAAAGTGCTTCGCCCTGCGCTCAGGTGTCTGCGTCGAGTTTGCGTGCGCAGGCGGCGATGGCCGAAGCCAGTGTGGCCGGCGGATGCAGCAGCCTGGCAAGTTCGGGGAGCGTGAGCCCGGAGCGGAGGGCGACGGCCAGCTCCATGATGGCGTTGGCAGCCCCGGGAGCCAGCAGGCGCGCGCCCAGAAGCTGGTTGGAGCGTCGGTCGCTCACCAGGTGGATAAGCCCGTCGGGGGCGTCACTGAACGAGCCCGGGGGGTGTTCACGAAGATCGAGGGTGAAGCAGCGCGCGTCGAAGCCAGCCTGGCGCGCCTGCGCTTCATCCCAGCCCACCCCGGCCAGAGGTGGGTCGGTGTGGATGACAAAAGGAACCGTGGGGGTGTAACCGGCGGTGCGCGAGGGCATCACCGCGTTTTGGGCGGCGAGTATGGCGTCGCGGGTGGCGGCGTGGGTACGGGTGCCCCGGCCGATGATGTCGCCGGCGGCGAAGATCGCGTCGTGGGTGGTGCGGAAGGACTCATCGACACGCACAAACCCGCCCGGGTCGCGCTCAACCCCGAGAGCTTCCAGGCCCAGGCCCTCGGTGGAGGGTCGACGATGATCGACGATCACCACCCGGGCAGCGCTCCAGTGGGTGGGCGAGCCCTGGTGGGTGCCCAGGGCTCGGGTCTGGTCTTTGCGCCGCTCCAGGTGGGTGACCGTGGCGTCGAGCACCACTCGGATGCCTTCAGCTTGCAGGGATTCCAGAAGGCGCGATTCGAGCGCCGGGCTGTGGTCGGCGTCGAGGAGCCGGTCTTCTTCGTGCAGGATGGTGACCTCGGCACCCAGTCGTGCGAAGGCCTGGGCGTAGGTCAGGCCGATGTCGTGGATGCCTGCGAAGATCAAAGAAGAGGGGAGCTCCGTGCAGGCGATGAGGTCGCGCAGGCTCCAGGTTTCAGCGTCTTCGATGCCTTCGATCCGGGGGGGCTGGGAGGTCGCGCCGCAGGTCAGTAAGACCCGGTCGGAACGCCAGCTACGCTTGCCGACGACGACGTGCAACGTCTCGCTGCTGGCGGCGTCGGAGCGGCTGGCGAGACTGGCGCGGCCGTCGATGAGCTCCAGCCCGCGCCGCCGGCGAAGTGCCGAGACCAGGCTTGTATGTGCGCGTTCAATGCACTCCTGCACATGCGCGCTCAGTGCCTTGAGGTCCACCTTGAGCGCGGCACCGCTCAGCCCCGGCAGGGTGGGATGAGCGGCGCGGTGGCGAAGCGTGGCAGCGCGCATGTAGAGGCGCGCTGGAAACACCCCCACGTGCAGCGCGTTGCCGCCCAGGGGCAAGCCGTCGTTGACCAGGGTGACGCGCGCGCCGTGGTCGGCCGCCCACATCGCCGCGGCGCAGCCCGCCGAGCCGCCGCCGATAATCGTCAGATGAAGAGGAGCTTCCTGCGGATCGTCTGTCGCCATGATTCGGGGCCCCCGACCCCCGGGGCCACCCGTCGCGCCGAGCTCACGAGATACCGCTCGTCACCCGGCGCGCACGCCCCCTCGAAGATGGTTGTTTGCGATGATGCGTCGGCCCCAACGGACCGCCGCGATGCTGCCCCGAGCTCCGCGGACTGTCCTGAGTTCCGAAGCGCATAAAGGCCCCCAAAACAAGCGCACCCGAGCCCTGTTTTCAAGGCACCCTGAGCAAGATCCGATCGATGGCCGCGGCCTGATCCTGGCGGGCCATGCTCAGCCACTGGCTGCGCGCGATCTGCAACGCGCGCCGCGCCCGGCCATGTTCGCCAGCGCGCAGCGCCCGCTCCCCGGCGTCGCGTGTGATCACCGCCAGATCCGCGTCCACAAAGCCCGTGCTCTCCAGCAGCGGCTCACCCTGGGCCAGGTGGTGGTCCCACTGCTCCCAGCGTCCGTGATGGGCGGCCGCCGAGAGGTTCGCCAGGTGCGCAAAGGCCAGATACCCCCCGCGCTGGGAGCCCTCCACAAGCGTGAGCACCTTGCGAAAGAGCGGCGCCGCATCGTCGACGTGGTTCTGCACCAGGCGCACCATCCCTAAGTTGACCAGCACCACCACGTCGTCGGCCATGCCGATGCGCTCAAGCATCGCCAGTGACTCCAGATAGGCCCGTTCGGCCTGGTGCAGATTCCCCACCTGACGATGCACCTCGCCGAGGTTATTGAGCACGCTGGCGACCTCGCCGACGTCGCCGTAGCGCTCGAAAACTTCGCGGGCATGCAGAAGCATGGCCGTGGCGCGCTGGGGGTTGCCCAGCGTGGTGTAAAGTGCGCCGAGCGCCATCTCCACACGCGCAAGCTCCAGATCCTCGCCGGCCTTGCGAAAAAGCTGGCGGGCGCGGCGGAAATGCTGTTCGGCCTCGTAGTACTCTCCGGCCCAGTAGCGCAGCTCGGCCAGGATCTGGGAGGTGCGGGCCTGGCCGATGACTTCCCCGGTAGCCTCAAAGATGGCGCGGGCTTCTTCAATGTAGGTGAGTCCCTCAGGGATCTGGCCGCGGCGGTTGGCCACGTCGGCGCGCAGCTGCATCGCCCAACCCACCAGGCGCTGATCGGCGCGGGTTTGTCCCACGGTCACGGCCCGCTCAAGGATCTCGTCGGCTCCGGCGAGCTCGTCCTGTCGGATGAGGATCATGGCACGCTCCAGCCAGCCCTCGGCGCGGCGCACGTCGTCGTGGGGCACGCACAGCTCGTCGAGCAGCGCCTGGTGGCGTTGCAGGTGGGCGTGGGCCAGCTCAAATTCGCAGCGCACCCGGGCCTGGCCAGCAGCCTGAAGCATCGGGCCGAGCGCCTCCTCGGGAAGTCCCGCAGCGATGAGGTGGCGTGCCCGACGCAGCGCCAGACCGGGCTGGGCAGTTGGATAAAGCTCCTCGAGAGCCCGGGCGCAGTGGGCGTGATGGGTGGTCAGACGTCCCTGCTCCTCGGCCAGGCGCACGAGCGTCTCGCGCAGAGCCTCGTGGGTGAAGCTCCAGCCCTTGCCGGCAAGGGTGGCCAGATCGGTGGCGACCATCTGATCGACGGCCAGAAGCGGCAGCGGCACGCCTTCCTTGCGGCAGACCGCCTTCCACTCTCGCCGGTGCACCTCGGTGCCGAGCACCGCGGCCAGCTCCAGCCCCAGCAGTGCGTCGGAGGGGGGCTCGCGCAGATCGTGGCGCACGATCTGACGCAGGCGCTCGCGAAAGACCTGATGCAGATCGGTGGGCATCGCGCTCGATTCCCCCTCGACCAGGCGAAAGCCCCCGGGACCCAGCTGGAGCACGCCTCGCTCTACCCAGTCGCCGACCAGCTGCACCGCATAGAGAGGGTTTCCGCTGGTACGGTCGGTGACCTGCTCAATGAGCGCGGCATCCAGCCCCAGAAGCTGGCTGACCAGCGCGCGTTGATGCGGGTCGCTCAGCGGCCCGACCTCGATGGTCGAGATAGGCTCCTGAGCGGTGAGCTCACGCAGGCGCTGGCGCGCCAGCGGCCGATCCAGAAGCGCGTCGGTCTGCACCGTGCCCACCACCAGCAGGGCCAGGTGTCTGGCCTCCGAGGAGCGCATAAGGTGCTCCAGCCAGGCCAGCGCGTCGTTGCCCCATTGCAGGTCATCGAGCACGACCAGCAGCGGGCGAGTGCGAGCAAAGCGACGCAGGAATCGCTCGATCACCACATAGCGCTCCGCCGGGGTGCGAAAGCGAATACGCGCCTCATCCTCGCGGTAATCGGGCAGGGTGGCCGCGCAGATGATCTCGGTGAGTGCCAGGCAATCGTGCAGATCGTCGGGGCCCAGCGCGGTGTCCGAGACGCTCTGGCGCACCCGCTCCAGCACCCGCTCGCGGGGCAGCCCGACGCAGCGCAGGTGGTTGGCCATCATTCCGCCCAGGCCGTCGGCCGGACCCTCCAGCGGGCTGTGGGTGGCGATGAGCGGGGTGGCCGCGCCCAGCTCGTGGGCGCGCTCGGCCATCCAGCTCGCCAGGCGGCTCTTGCCGGTGCCGGTGCCTCCGCGCAAAAGCGCCACCCGGGGGTTGCTGTGGTGGGCGACCTGGCGCAGCGATTCCCAGAGCGCGTCGCGCTCGGCGTCGCGGTTGACCAGGGGAACCTGGCGCAGCCCGAAGAGCCCCAGCCCCACGCCGACCATCTCCAGAGAGAGGGGCGGGGCCTCCTTGCGGTGCCAGGTGCGCGGCACGTTGTACGCCGCCCCCACTGCCCGGTGGCGCGGTGAGGAGGGCGGGCGCTCCAGCGCACGCAGCTCGGGCACCGAGGGCGGGGAGTTGATGACGTCGCTGATGATCTCGGTCATCCCCAGGTCGTCGATGCTCGGTGAGGGCGCAAGCGTGGGGTTCAATGGCACCACAAAGCCCAGGGGGCTGGGCTGGACGGGGCGCTCCTCGCCATCGGGCTCGCCAAGCGCGAAGAGAGCCTGGGCGGCGTCGGCCGCACGCTGAAAGCGGTCCATGGGACTTTTGGCCAGAAGCTGCCCCAGCCACACCCCGAACTCCCGCGGCACCGCAAAGGGCGCGCGCAGCGGCGGAAGTACTCCCTGGAGATGCCCGCGCAAGATCGCGTCGGTGTCCCCGTCTCGAAAGGGCGGCTCGCCGTCGACCAGCCAGTAGGCCAGGCACCCCAGAGCGTAGAGATCGGTCCAGGGGCCGTGATCGCGCCATTGCCCGGTGATCTGCTCCGGCGACATAAAGCGCGGGGTGCCCGAGATCGTGCGTGGGGTCTCCTCGTTCTCCATGTGCTCATCGTCGAGCGCGTGGGCCAGGCCAAAGTCCGAGAGCTTGAGCTGGCGGCCCTGGGCGCCGTCGACAAAGAGCACGTTGGCCGGCTTTAAGTCGCGATGGATCACCCCGCGGGCGTGGCTATGCGCCAGCGCGTCGAGGATGCGCACCAGAATGTTGCGCACATGCCACCAATCCAGAGTGCTGCGGTTGAGATCCTGGAGGCTGTAGCTGGCAAGCTCCATGGCCAGCCAGGAGGAGCCGGCTACAAAACGACCGCCGGTCTCCTCTTCGATCTGCGGGCTGACCTCCCCGCAGTCAAAGACCATGATGATGCCCGGGTGGTGCAGCCTTGCCACCGCGCGCACCTCCGCCCGCAGCGCCGAGCTAAAATGCGGGTCGCGGGCGCGTCGGGCGGACATCACCTTGACGGCCACCTCCACCTCCCGATCCAGGTGCACCGCACGAAATACCTCTCCCATGCCACCCTTGCCGGCGCTGGCAAGAATGCGAAAGGGGCCAAAATGGGTGGGATCTGCGGCAGAAGGCAAGGCAAAGGTCCGCGGCGAGGTGGTTCGTGGCATCGAGTGGTGGAGAGCGGGCAGTGTAGACCAGGAGGGCAGCGATGGGAAAAGGGAAGGTGCTTCATGACGAAAATCATGCGCAGGTCGTCCCGCACCCCCGATGCCATGCCAGAAGTGTGCCAGACTCCCCACAGGAGTCGGGAGACGAGCCTCACCTCCCCGTATCACTCGCCGCGCCGGCCTTCGGTGGCCTCCCGGGGCGCGATGGCGCGTCGGGTGAACGAGGGGCAGATGGGCGATCGTTGAGCGTTTATGCGCTTCAACGACCTTCATTTAAAATGAAATTTTGATTGCGAAGCCTTCGCCTCACGCCGGGCGAGGCGCGTGCGCGTCGCGAAGGCTTCGCAGCGTGTCGGGGGGCGGGTCATGCGCTTGCGAAACGTTGATCATGGCGATCGCCCGCCAGACATGGCGAGCGAAGCGGCTCGCTACGTGCTCGCGCGTTAAAACCCGGCCGACAAAGGCTTTGTTGAAGGTGTGGGATACAAAAAAAGCGCCGCGAAGGCTTCGCGGCCTCCCGACGGCCGCCAGATGGCGAGGCGAAGGGTAAGGCCGGGGCGTTTGATGCGGAGAAACGCTCTCGAACGCCTGTTGCGCGGCGCGTGGACGGGTTTCATGCGTCGCAAGAGCGTTCGGGCGGGACGATGGGAGTGCTGGCTCGCCACGGCGACCGAGAAAGCCCGGGCACGCAGCTCGCCACGACGCCAGAGGGGCGGTTCAGCCCTTCTCCAGAAAGTCGCGGCCCGAAAAACGCATCGGCAAGAGCGCGTCGAGGGTGGTGAAGCGACGCTCCCCGTGGGGATTGATCATCAGGATGGGGAGGTCGTCGCAGAACTCGGCCAGCACCTGGCGGCAGATGCCGCAGGGGGCCGAGGGCTCCTCGACGTCGGTGACGACGCAGAGGGCGATAAACTCGCGCTTATCGGAGGCGACAGCCGTGCCGATGGCGTTTCGCTCGGCGCAGACGGTCGCTCCGATCGTGGCGTTCTCCACGTTGCAGCCCACCACGATCTCCCCCTCGGGGGTGAGCAGGGCGGCGCCCACCGGGAAGCGGGAGTAGGGGACGTAGGCGCGCTCGCGCACGGCGATGGCCGCCTCCTCCAGTCGCTGCCAGTCCTTCTCAGAGATGGCGTTCAAGGGTTCGTCCTGCTCTCGCATGCTGCCTCCTCCCGTCGGTGGGTTTTGAGCCGCTGGTTTTGAACCGCCGGGGGCTCAGAGGGTTTTGCCCAGGGCTTTGACAAGCCCGCGCACAAGGCCGGTGAAGGTCTCGCGGACGCGGTCGGCGGTCTCTTTGACCTCGTCGTGGTGGAGTTTGGTGTCGCTCAAGCCGGCGGCGAAGTTGGTGATGCAGCTGATGCCGGCGACCTTCATGCCGCAGTGGTTGGCGACGATGACCTCGGGAACCGTCGACATGCCCACGGCGTCACCGCCCATCGTGCGCAGCATGCGCACCTCGGCCGGGGTTTCGTAGCTGGGGCCGGCCACCCCGGCGTAGACGCCTTCTTTGACCTCGATGCTCTCCTGGCTGGCCACCGCGCGCAGAAGCTCACGGAGCTCCTTCGCATAGGGATCGCTCATGTCGGGGAAGCGCGGACCGAAGGCGTCTTCGTTGGGACCGTGCAGGGGGTTCTGGCCGGTGAAGTTGACCTGATCGCAGATGATCATCAGGTCGCCGGGGGCGTAGTCGGCGTTGATGCCGCCGGCGGAGTTGGTGACCACCAGGTGATCGATGCCCATCAGGTGGAAGGCGCGCACCGGGAAGGTGACCTCCTGCATCGTCCAGCCCTCGTAGAAGTGCGAGCGGCCCTGCATCACGACCACCGGCACGCCTTCGAGCGTGCCGAAGACCAGGCGACCCTTGTGGCCTTCGACGCCGGAGACGGGGAAGTGGGGGATCTCGCTGTAGTCGATGGCGATGGCGTCGTCGAGCTGGTCGCCGATGGCGCCCAGGCCGCTGCCCAGGATCATGGCGATGCGGGGGCTCTCGGTGATGCGGGACTTGAGAAAATCAGCGCTGGCCTGAGCGCGCCGGGCCAGGTCGGAGGTATGCGTTGCCATGGTCGATCTCCAGTGAATTCAAAGGGGCTATCAGGGGGCCTGGCGAGGGGCTCTAAGAGGGGCGCTCGCCAGATGTAGCGCGGGAAGCGCTCGCCAGGCCCGAGAGAGGGGAGGGCCTGGCGAGCGACGACGTGATGCAAAAGAATCAGATGAGAATACCGGCGATGGTCGCGGTCATGAACGCGGCCAGGGTGCCGCCGAACATCGCGCGCAGCGCGATGCGGGCCAGGTCACCCTTGCGCTCGGGGGCGATGCCGCCGATGCCACCGAGCTGAATGCCGATGGAGCCGAAGTTGGCAAAGCCGCAGAGCGCGTAGGTGGCGATGATGATGGAGCGCTCCGAGAGCACGACGTTCGGATCCAGGAGCAGCTGCTGGAGGCTTCCGTAGGCGACGAGCTCGTTGATGACCATCTTCTCACCGAGCAGGCGCGCGATGGTGTAGCAGTCCTCGGCCGGCACACCCATCACCCAGGCGAAGGGCCAGAAGATGTAGCCGAAGATGTCCTGCATCGTGACCACCGGGGCAATCCAGGAGGCGGTCATTCCCGGGGCGGCCTGCATCGTCTCGATGCAGCCCACGACCGCGGCGTCGGCGACGGTGGCCGGGTCGCAGCCCTCGGGCAGCGCCATGTTGCCGGCGGCGAAGGCCTCGGCCAGCGAGCCCAGGGTGGAGGCGTTGATCATCAGGCTGGGCCAGGTGATCAGGTAGTTGACGAGCTCCATCAGCGCGATGAAGGCGAGCAGCATGGCGGCGACGTTGAGCGCGAGCTTCATGCCTTCGGCGGCGCCGCGGCTGGCGGCGTCGAGCACGTTGACGTCCTCACGCAGGTCCTCCATCTCGAGCTTGCCGGCGGTCATGGGGTGGTCGGTTTCCGGGTAGATGATCTTGGCGATCACCAGGGCGGCCGGGGCGCTCATCACAGACGCGGCCAAAAGGTGGCCGGCGATATCGGGGAAGGAGGGCTCCATCATGCCCACGTAGATGGCCAGCACGCCGCCGGCCACCGTGGCAAAACCGCCGGTCATCACGACCATCAGCTCCGACATCGTCATGTTTTTGACGAAGGGTTTGACCACCAGCGGGGCCTCGGTCTGGCCGACGAAGATGTTGGCGGCGGCCGACATGCTCTCCGCTCCGCTGATGCCCATGGTGCGCTGCATCACCCAGGCAAACATGTGCACGAGCTTCTGCATGATGCCCAGGTGGTAGAGCACGGTCATCAGGGCGCTGAAGAAGATGATGGTGGGGAGTACGGCGAAGGCAAAGTTGATAAGCCCGCCCTCGACCGAGCCTGTGACGTAGCTGGAGAAGATGAAGTCGGCGCCGGTGTTGGTGAACTCCAGGAGCTTGCTGACGGCGACGGTGGCGACCTCAAAGACCTTCTGTCCGCCGGGGACGTAGAAGATAAAGAGGGCGAAGACCAGCTGCAGGCCGGTGCCGATGCCCACGAGCTTCCAGTCGATTTTGCGGCGGTTGGTCGACATCAGCCAGGCCACGCCCAGAAGGGCGAAGATGCCAAAGAAGCTGACGAACTTTTCAAGAAAGCTCGACTTTTCGCCTTTCATGCGGCTGAGCTCGAAGGTTTCCTGCTCAGCGGCCTGGGCGTCGACCGCGTCAGCCGCGGCGTTTTCCGGCGCGCTCTCTTCGGCGGCCTCGCCATGAGCGGCGGCGACCGGCTCGGCGGGATCCTCGTCGAGGGCCTCTTCGAGCTGAGCGGCCTCGGCGGGGGGCGGGGAGGCCGCCGCCTCATCGAGGGCGGTGGGGCCGCCATCGCTGGTATCGGCCCGCTCACCGGATTCGTCTGCGACGGAATCGGGCTGCGCGATTTCCTGAGCGACCGAGGGAGAGGTGCGCCCGACGACCATGCCGGTGGCGATGACCGATGAGCAGAAGAGAAAGACGAACCACGCCATCGCGTAAAGGATGCGACGCTGCGCCAACTGGCGGGGGCTATGCATAGGTGCTGCTCCACGAAAAGGGGCCGAGAGACGCGCCACTCTATGCCCAAAGTCTTCCCTGTGACAAGGCAGCCTGTGCGGGCAGGAATGTTGGCAAAGGCGGTCTCGTTGGCTATACCGAAGCCGGCCGGAAATCCCGGGCGCGCGGGCGCCTTCGATAAGGCGGCGGCCTCCTGCAGTCGGGGAGGGTGATCCCGGAAGCGATGCCTCAGACGATGTTTTTTAAGCGGAGTTGCGACGATGCGACGACAGATTCAGAAACTTATCGACGAAGAGATCAACCCCTTTGTCGCCGGACACGGCGGGCGCATCGAGCTTGTGGACTACCTCGATCGCAATGTCTACATCCAGATGATGGGCGGCTGCCAGGGGTGTGCGGCTTCCTCGGCCACGCTCAAGCAGGGGGTGGAGCGCCTGCTGCGCGAGGCGTTCAACGAGGAGATCGCTCAGATCATCGACGTGACCGACCATGGCTCGGGTGATAACCCTTATTATACCGAGAGCCCCTTTTAATCCGGGGGAGCTGCGCCCTTTGGAGCGGGCGCACGACACGTCGAGGGCGCGCGACCGGTTGCGGTCCGCGCCCGTTTTTGTTGGCGCATCGCGATGGTGTTGGATGATGGGATGAAGTGCGGGAGGACGGCGTCGGGTGATTTACCGCGCGCTCCCGATGGTGTGCGGCGCCCGGTGGCGTCGCCGTGTCTATGTCTGCTTGCCAGGTGACCTGGTGAGAGGCCGCCGCCCGGGTGAGACGGGGGGCAAGGAGTGGTGGGATGGAAGAGTCGAAAGTCGGCGGAGTTGAGGCGGCGCTCAAGGAGCGCATTCTGGTGCTGGACGGGGCGATGGGAACGATGATCCAGCGCCACCGCTTAGAAGAGGCCGATTTTCGGGGGGAGCGTTTCGCCGACCACCCGAGCCCCTTGCAGGGCAATAATGACCTTCTGGCGATGACGCGGCCGGATATCATCGGCGCGATTCACCGGGAGTATCTGGAGGCCGGCGCCGACATCATCGAGACGAATACGTTTAACGCCCAGCGCATCTCGATGGCGGATTACGACCTGGAAGACATCGTCTATGAGCTCAACGTGGCCGCCGCAACGCTCGCGGTGGAGGTGGCCCGGGAGGTGAGCGCGCGGCCGGGGGAGCGCCGGCGTTTTGTGGCCGGATCGGTGGGACCGACCAACCGGGCGCTCTCGATGTCGCCGGATGTGAACCGCCCGATGTACCGCGCGGTGAGCTTTGACGCGATCCGCCAGGCCTACGCCGAGCAGATCGAGGGGTTGATGGACGGGGGCGTCGACCTGCTTTTGGCCGAGACGGTCTTTGATACGCTCAACCTCAAGGCCTTCATCGTAGCGATGGAGGAGGTCTTTGAGCGGCGAGGGGAGCGGCTTCCGCTGATGATCTCGGTGACGATTACGGATCGCAGTGGGCGCACCCTCTCGGGGCAGACCATCGAGGCCTTCTGGACGTCTGTGGCGCACGCGCGGCCTTTAAGTGTGGGCATCAACTGCGCGCTGGGCGCCGAAGAGATGCGCCCCTTTATGGGGGAGCTCGCGCGCATCTCGCCGATCTATACGAGCTGCTACCCCAACGCCGGGCTGCCCAATGAGTTCGGGGAGTACGAGCAGTCGGCCACGCAGATGGCGACCATCATTGAGGAGTTTGCTCAGCAGGGCTGGCTCAACGTGGTGGGGGGCTGCTGCGGGACGACCCCGGAGCATATCGGCGCCATCGCGGAGCGCGTGGCCTCCTACGCCCCGCGTGTGCCGCCGGCCGGCGATACGCTGACGCGTTTCTCGGGCCTGGAGCCCTGCGTGCTGCGTCCCGACGCCAATTTTACGATGGTGGGTGAGCGCACCAACGTCACCGGCTCGCGTAAGTTTGCGAGGCTGATCCGCGCCGAAGATTACGAAGAAGCCCTCTCGGTGGCCCGCCATCAGGTCGAAGGCGGTGCCAATATCCTGGACATCAACGTCGACGACGGGATGCTCGACTCCGCAAAAGTGATGACGGACTTTTTGAACCTCATCGCCACCGAGCCGGAGATCAGCAAGCTGCCGATCATGATCGACTCCTCGCGTTTTGAGGTGATCGAGGCCGGGCTCAAGTGCGTGCAGGGCAAGGCCATCGTCAACTCCATCAGTTTGAAGGAGGGCGAGGAGGTTTTCAGGCGTCAGGCCGAGACGATAAGGCGTTACGGGGCGGCGGTGGTCGTGATGCTCTTTGATGAAGAGGGGCAGGCTGTGACGCTTGAGCATCGTCGGCGCATCGCGCACCGGGCCGTGGGGATTCTGCACGATGTGGGCTTCGCATCGCAGGACATCATCTTCGATGCCAACATCCTCACCGTGGGCACCGGCATGGCCGAGCACGACGACTATGCGGTGGGCTTTATTGAGGGCGTGCGCGCGATCAAGACGGAGATCGAGGGGGTCAAGACCGTGGGCGGGGTGAGCAACGTCTCCTTCTCGTTCCGGGGGCAGGACGCGGTGCGTGAGGCGATCAACGCGGCGTTTTTGTACCACGCGATCAAAGCCGGTCTGGATATGGGCATCGTCAACGCCGGGCAGATCGAGGTGTATGACGAGATCAACGCCGAGCTCTTAGAGCTGGTCGAAGATATGCTGCTGAACCGACGTCTCGACGCCACCGAGCGTCTGGTGGACTTCTCGGCGCGCTACACCGCCGACCCGCGGCGCGCGGCCAGTGAGGCCAAATGGCGCGAGGGCACGGTTGAGGAGCGTCTCAAGCATGCGCTGGTCAAGGGCATCGTCGATTATGTGGACGTCGATGTGAATGAGGCGCTGGAGCTCTATCCGCGGGCGCTCGACATCATCGAAGGTCCGCTGATGGCGGGGATGGGCGTGGTGGGCGATCTTTTCGGGGAGGGCAAGATGTTCTTGCCCCAGGTCGTCAAGAGCGCCCGGGCGATGAAGAAGGCTGTGGCGATCTTGTTGCCCCGGATGGAGGCCGAGAAAGAGGATGGCGAGGCCGAGGGGCGCGGCACCATTGTGATGGCCACGGTCAAAGGCGATGTGCATGACATCGGTAAAAACATCGTGGGCGTGGTGCTGGGGTGCAACAACTACAAGGTGGTGGATCTGGGGGTGATGGTGCCCGCCGAGCAGATCCTGGATGCGGTGGAAGAACATAAGGCCGACATCCTGGGCTTGAGCGGGCTGATTACGCCCTCGCTCGATGAGATGGTGCATGTGGCCAGCGAGATGGAGCGGCGCGGCATGAAGGTGCCGCTGCTGATCGGAGGGGCGACCACGAGCCGCAGGCATACCTCGATCAAGATTTCGCCCAATTACAGCGGGGCGGTGGTGCATGTGGTGGACGCGTCGCGGGTGGGCGGGGCGGTGGGAGGGCTGCTCGGCGACGATAAGGAGGCGTACATCGAGGAGAACCGCGCCCAGCAGGCCCGAGACCGTGAGATCTACAAGCAGCGCGGCCAGCGCCCGCTCTTAAGTCTTGAGGAGGCGCGCGCCCGGCGTACGCCCATTGCGTTTAAGCCTGAAGATATCGCCACACCGAGTTTTCTGGGCGTGCGCCAGATCGACGATCTCTCGCTGGAGGCGCTGATCCCCTACATCGACTGGACGCCCTTCTTTGTGGCCTGGGAGATCCGCGGGGCGTATCCGCAGGTGCTCGACGATGAACGCTACCGTGAGATTGCGCGCGAGACCTTTGATAACGGTCGGCGGATGCTCGATCAGATCGTGGCCGATCGCTCGTTGCGCGCCAGCGCCGCCTGGGGCTTCTTTCCGGCCAATGCCGAGGGCGACGATATTTTGCTCTTTGAGGATGAGACGCGTCAGAGGGTGCAGGAGCGCCTCTGCATGCTGCGTCAGCAGCGAAAGCGCCACGGGGAGGAGCAGGCCAACCGCTGCCTCTCTGACTACGTCGCGCCGGTGGAGAGCGGGCTCAACGACTATATCGGGGCGTTTGCGGTATGCGCCGGCCACGGCGTCGACGAGCTGGTGGCGCGCTATCACGCCGATCACGACGATTACCGCGCGATCATGGTCAAGGTTCTGGCCGATCGCCTGGCCGAAGCGTTTGCCGAATACCTTCACCGTCAGGCCCGTGAGGCCTGGGGCTATGGTCGCGGGGAGTCGTTGAGCAATGAGGAGCTCATCGCCGAGGCGTACCGCGGGATTCGACCGGCGCCGGGCTACCCGGCCTGCCCGGATCATACCGAGAAGGCCAAACTCTGGGAGCTGCTCGACGTGGAGCGGCGCGCGGGGCTCAAGCTCACCGAGAGCTTTGCGATGTGGCCGACGGCCGCGGTCAGCGGCTGGTATTTTGGCCACCCCGAAGCGCGCTACCTGCGCGTGGGAGATGTGGGCGAAGACCAGATCAAAGATTACGCGCGGCGAAAGAAGATGAGCGTGGCCGAGGTCGAGCGCTGGCTTGCGCCCAACCTCGGCTATTGAGGCCGATTCGGCCGGCAGGCTTTATTCTCCGGCCTCGACCTGAGCGTCGAGGTCGGAGGCAGCTTCCAGATTGAGGCCCACGGCCAGGCGGTCGGCCTGCAGGCCGTGCACATCGATCTGAGGATCGCCGATGCGCATCCACTCAAGCTCCGCCCCGCTCTGTACGTTTAAGTTGGAGGCGGCCAGGGAGGGAATGAGCTCAATGAGCTCGGTGATAAGCCCGGTGACGCGCGCGGCGTTGAGGTCGAGAAGGGGGGAGTCGGCCAGATCGCCCTCGGCCTCAATGTCGAGGTCGAACTTCAGGGTATCGGCCTCGACCGTGGGCACCACATCGAGATTGATGAAGAGGGCGATGGTTACCACCAGCTCGCGGGGCTTGTCGGCGTGCAGCAGAAAGATGTCGATCATGAAGTCGCCCATGCCCACTTCAATCGAGCCGCCGACCTCTTCGTCG
Organism: Lujinxingia sediminis; assembly: GCF_004005565.1. NCBI lineage: Bacteria > Deltaproteobacteria > Bradymonadales > Lujinxingiaceae > Lujinxingia > Lujinxingia sediminis. Next base: position 143,115 of record NZ_SADD01000006.1, read on the forward strand.
GCGTCGACGAGCTCGGCCACCGGCGGAAGCAGGGGACGCAGCCCCAGCCCCACCGGGGTGCCCGGCGCGGCAAGATCGCGAATGCGCTGATCGGAGAGGAGGGCGGCCAGTCCGTCGACGGTCAGGTCAAAGGGAAGGGCGATGGCATCGAGATTGTCGCCGCCGATCACCTGGTGAAAAAGGCCGCTTCGCCAGACCCCGTGAAGCGCGCGGTCAAGCGCGGTGTTGTTGGTGTGCATGCGCAGCGGGCTGGCCAGGTTGGAGCCCCCCGTCGATCCAAGCTCGCGCATCAGCACCCCGGCGACATCTTCCACGTCTGCGTGAGCGTCGGGCGGAAAGACCATCGAGACGTCCACCAGCATGCCCTGCGGGGTCACCAGCAGGGTCTCAAATCCCAGGGTCAACTCCACGCTGCGCCCTAAGAACTCAAAGTTCTGGGTGAGGATCGCCGGGTCGTAGAGGCTCTCCACGATGAGATCACCCACAAACTCGGCGAAAGCCACCTGCAAAAGGTTGCCGACGAGGTTGCGCAGGGTGTCGTTGTCTTCGATGAGGTTGCTGGTGATGTCGCTGTTCTCCAGCACCAGCTCGGAGTTGAGGATGCGCAGCTCCAGGCTGTTGTCTTCGCGCGGGCTGAGCTCGATTTGCAGGTTGACGCCGACGGTGGCGATCGCGACGTAGCCCGCAAGAGGCTCGTTACCGTTGATCGAGAAGAGGCCATCGAGGCGAAGCGCGTCGAGTTGCATGGCGATGTCGAAGTAGCCGTCCTGCGGGGTGATCGCCAGGTCGAGGTTCTCAAAGGCGACGTCGGTGATCTCGACGTTCCCGGGGAGCTCAGCTCCGGCCACAAAGGTCATGATGCGCTCGGGGGTCACAAAAGCCTCAACCACCTCGCTGATGCGCTCAAAGCCGGTGCGGCTGACTTCCACGCGCAGGGCATCCTCAATGATCGCATCGGGCTCGCCGAGGGGGCCGAAGTTGATGCCGCGGCGCGTGGCGCTCTCGTTGCCGGCGCGGTCGATGGCGGTCACGGTGACCACGTTGAGCCCCGGCGTCAGCGCCAGCTCGTAGCTGAAGTTACCCGCCTCATCGACGTCGATGATCTGCTCGCCAACCTTGACCAGAAAGAGCCCGGTGCCTTCCTCCACGACGTTGCCGTTGACCATCACCGAGGTGGTTGTGGTGGCGTCGAGCACCGTGGCGCGCTGCGGGCTGCTTAAGGAGAGCTGTGGGGCGAGGGAGTCGACCCTGAAGTCGACCTGGTCCTCCTGGCCGCCGCCGCTGACCGTGACGCTGGCCTCACCCTCGGCGAAGGGAAGGAGCACCTCCCAGCTGCCGCCGGTGACGTCGACAGGCTCTCCATTCACGTTGACCTGGTCGATGTTCTCGGCCGTGCCGCGCACGCGCACGTTGCTCGTCGAGACGATTTCGCCGGCGGTGGGAGAGGTGATGCTCAACGAGCGCTCGGTGGTCTCGGCGGGTTGATCGTCGCCTGAGCAGGCCAGGGGGGAGGCGCAGAGGGCGCCAACAAGCGCGAGAGTCCCGAGGGCGCGGCCGTTAAAGAAGGTCATCGGTGGTGCTCCAGAAGAGATGGTTCGAGGGGAAGACATCGTGCGGGTGTTCAACCCGCTGGTGATAGCGAGTTTGGACGGCTGAATCAATCAGGGGGGAGGGGGGGAGACGATGTGCCACAATGTCGCGCCGCGTGGGTCTGTGTGCCTCAGGTGTCTACATCGTCCTACATCATGGGGGCCGGATCGGTGGCGTCATCGCGCAGGTGGTATGAGCTAGCTCTCGTTAAATAAGGGCTCGCTCATTGCGGATCGTCGAGGTCGGTTGGCATCACCGCCGATGATGGCCCGGAACTTGAAGTGAGGTCGTCGCGAACGAAGCGCGTTTCTCTGTTAATCTGCGAGAATTGCTGGCCACAAGGGCGCTCCAGGGCCATACTTCGGGCGCGGCAATCCTGCGATAATTTAGAACGCGGTGAGCTATCGATGATGTGGCATCCAGCGATATCACGTTCTGCTCACGGCGTTGAGATGAGGCGATGCATGTTGAATCGGGCCAGTGCGAAGTGGGTGATGTGGGCGTGTGCGATGATGTTGGGCGCGAGCGGCTGCGCCGGTGAGGATGCGGCAGAGGCCGCCAGCGAGCGCGGAGCGTTGGAAGAGGGCGCGAGCCTGCCTTCTGAGGGGCGCGAGCTGGTTGACGGCCATCACGCTGACCACCGCCACCACAGCTCGGTGGTGCTGGCAACGCCTGAGGCTGTCGCCGAGGTCTTCGACGAAGAGGCCAACCTCGCTCGCCTGGAGTATCCGGACGCGTTTCAGCAGGTCGGCTGGATGATGGACGCCGACAGCCTGGCGGGCATGGAGTATCGCGTGGCCCGCGCCGACGGCAGCTTCTCGAAGTGGGAGCCGGTGGAGGTCTACTGGAACGAAGGGCGCATGTTTAACGCCCGAGTGCGCCTCAACTCGCCAGCGCATGTGATGGAGCTGCGCGGCTTTGAGGGTATCACCTTTGCCGAGATCGAGTTTTTTGAGGAGGTCGTTGCTCCCGAGCAGCTCCAGCGCCCGGAGCGTCCGCTGCCGCCGGAGGCTGGCGATAGCGGTCCGATCGGCACGCGCCGGCAGGCCTCGGTGGCGCCGAGCAGCCTGGTGATCCCGCGCTCGGAGTGGGGCGCGATCAACCCGGGTAAGATCTGCGGCAGCGTGGTCGCGCCCTACCGTGCGAGTATTCACCATACCTATGCGCCATCCGGTGACGGCGGTGATGCTGCGGCGCGGGTGCGCCAGATGCAGAGCTACCACATCAACACCCGGGGCTGGTGCGACATCGGCTACCACTTCATCGTCAGCCAGGCCGGCAACATCTACCAGGGGCGTTCGCGCTCCGATCGCCCCGGCGCGCACGTTGGTAACCAGAACTCGGGTAATGTGGGCATCAGCTTTATTGCCGACTTCACCACGCAGACTCCCAGCCAGACCCAGCTCAACGCCGGCGCGCGCATGCTCAAGTGGGTTCATGAGACACACGGGGTGCCGATGACACGCACCGCGGTCAAGGGTCACCGCGAGTGGCCGGGGCAAAGCACGAGCTGCCCGGGCGGCAACATGATCAGCAGCCTGGAGACGCTGCTTCAGAAGACCCGCGACCTGATCAACCCGCCGGCGCCGCAGACCTATGAGGTGGCGCTGGATGTGACGCTTAAAGGCGGAGAGGCGATGGTCGACCAGGGCTCCAGTGAAGGGGTGGTCGATGCGCTTCCTGGAGCCGAGTTCAGCGCGGAGATCCTGTTGAAGAACGCCTCCTCCTCGGCGATCCGCGGGGTGCGCCTGGGCTATGCTTTTGATGAGCTGGGGCTGACGCCTTTGAGCTACACCATCGAATCGGATCACCCGGGGCTGGATCAGAGCAGCTGGAGCACCAACGATGCCATGCAGGTCGAGAGCAACCCGGAGCCCGCGCAGATGGGCAGCTCGGGTGAACTCGTGATGAACGCGTTTTCGGCCGGTGAGTCCAAACGGGTGGTGGTGACGCTGCGAGCTGATTCGTACAGCTTCGCGATGGCACCTTTTGGCGGTGTGCGCGCCTTTGTGACGCATATCGACGATGTGTATGCGCAGAGCACGTTTGACGCTTCACCCGGCGTCAACCGCACCGGCACGACGCTGCGCGCGCATGCGGGGCTGGATATCTTCGCCACCGATGCGTGGTTCTTTGAAGGGCCCGAAGGGCCGGACGTCGAGGGTTGGACGGCCGAAGGCGTGGACGCCTTCGATGAGTTTCGGCTCAACACCTCTCACGGCTTGCTTGCCCTGCATCTGGTCGGCGAGGGAGCCACGGTGAGTTCGCCGGCATGGACTGCGATTGATGCGGATGCCTTCCCCGAGCTTGTGTTGCGAGCGCGCTCCCACGATGGCGAGCACGTCAAGGCGGTGTACTGGTCGCGAGAGGGCGAGGCGTTTAGCGAGGAGCGCAGCGTACGATTTGAGGCTTCGGGCGACGGTGAGTACCACGACCTTATCGTCAACCTGAGCGAGCATCCGGAGTGGTCCGGGGAGGTCAAGGCGCTGCGCATCGCGCTGCTGGCCGAAGGTGCGCCGGGCGAAGAAGCAAGCGGTTGGTACGACGTCGACCACATCTACTTCCAGAATCGCGCGGCCGGGACGACGACCACCGAGTTTGGCCCCGTGATCGATCAGGCGGCGGTGGCGCTGCTTCCTGAGGGGGGTGGGGGCGAAGCGGAGCCCGACGGTGAGGGCGGAGGTTCTCCGGGGCTCGGCGCGAATGATGGGGAGCAGCCCGGCGTACGCACCGCCTCGGGTTGCGCGACCACCGGGCAGCAGGGCGGTGGAACGCCGGCGGCGATCCTTCTGCTGCTGGGGTGGGTGCTGGCCTCGTGGCGGCGTCGCGCGACTTAAGACGCCGTGGGCTCTATGGGCATCAGCGTTTGTCTACGGCGCCGTAGGGCTATCGGAGCGCCGGGGGTGAGGCAACACCCTCGGCCTCGCGCTTACTACGCCCTGAGCCAACGTTGACGCCATGTTTGTTGCATTGAGAGCACCCTGAGCAGCGTTGCAAATCCTCGATGATGCCAGAGCATCGCCTGCGCTTTGCGCTTTGCTCCGGTCACGTTCAATCTCGCATCTAAAGGCGTCAATATGGCCTCAGGTGTTACAGGTGAAGATGTTCTAAGTTCCTGAAAAGACATCGAAAAAGAAAACCGCCCCCTTGCGAAGCAAGGGGGCGGTTTTTTGTTGCCAGATCTGCGGCACGAGTATTGTTCGGCCTGTGAATCGGGCCGCGTTATTCGGCGACCGCCAACGCGGCAACCCGTGCGGCGTCTTCCGGAGCCAGGTTTTCAAAGCGGGTATAGGGTCCGAAGAAGCGCATATGCACCGTCCCGATCGAGCCGTTACGGTGCTTGCCGATAATAAACTCCGCCAGCCCCTTGGCCTCACTTTCGGGGTAGTAGACCTCATCGCGGTAGATGAAGCCGATGAGGTCGGCGTCCTGCTCGATGGCGCCGGATTCACGGAGGTCGCTCATCATCGGGCGCTTATCGGCGCGCTGCTCGACGCCACGGTTGAGCTGGGCGAGCGCGATGATGGGTACGTTGAGCTCCTTGGCCACGCCTTTGAGTCCGCGGGAGATCTCACTGATCTCCTGCTCACGGGAAGCGGACTTGCTGCGCTGGGAGCCCGACATCAGCTGGAGGTAGTCGACGAAGATCATGCCGATGTCGTGCTCGGCTTTAAGCCGGCGGCATTTGGAGCGGAACTCCATAATGGAGAGTCCCGGGGTGTCATCGAGGAAGATCTTGGACTCGGAGAGGGTGCCGGCGGCCTTGATCAGGCGTGCCCATTCCTGCTCGGTCATCGAGCCGCGGCGCAGGTTAGACTGGTTGATGCGCGCCTCGCTACAGAGCATACGAATGGCGAGCTGCTCGTTACTCATCTCCAGGCTGAAAAAGACCGCGGGAACCTTGCGCATGATCGCGGCATGGGCGGTCATGTTCAGCGTAAAGCTCGTCTTACCCATGGCGGGGCGCGCGGCGACGATGATGAGGTCGGAGGGCTGCCAGCCGGCGGTGATCTCGTCGAGGTCAATAAAGCCGCTGGGTACGCCGGTGATCGTCTCGCTCTTCTGGTAGAGCTTCTCGATCTGGTCAAAGGCGCTTTTGACGACCTCGCGCATCGAGGTGTAACCGCGCTTCTGCCCGCTCTGGGTGATGGAGAAGAGACGCTGCTCGGCATCATCCATGAAGGTTTCGACGTCGTTGACGTCGTTATAGCACTCGCCGACCAGCTCATCGGCGGTAGCGATGAACTGGCGTAGCGCCGACTTTCGGCGCACGATCGCCGAGTACTGACCCACATTGGCCGCCGAGGGGACCTCGCCGGAGAGCCGCGTGAGGTAGGTGGCCCCTCCGGCAGCTTCCAGGTTGTCTTCGGCGCTTAAGAAGTCTGCGAGGGTGAGCACGTCGACCGGCTCGGAGCGGCCGTGCAGCGCACTCATCGCCCGGAAGATGTGTCGGTGGGCCTCCCGGTAAAAGTCCTCCGGCTTGAGCGTGCCGGAGAGCTCGTCGAGGACGCGATTGTCGAGAAGAATCGCACCGAGCACGCTGCGCTCGGCGTCCTCGTTATGGGGAGGCACCCTTAAGGGCGCCTGGCTCATCCTTCAGTGCTCACGTAGTCGTTGCGGATCAGGTGCAGAAGTCCTTGCATCGTCTCGAGGTCGCCGTGGCTGCTCTTGTTGAGCACCATTGAGACCGAGCCGTTGTTGAGCACCAGCTGGAAGGTGTCGAGTTGCTCGGGGTTGAGCTGACTCAGGGGAGCGATAAGCGGGCTGGGGATACTCAGACGCGCGTGAATCTGGGGGACATCGGGGCCCAGGTTCTGAATTTCGTCGAGGATGCGCATCCCCTCCATCATCAAGGACTCGATCGACTCGTCGATCTCGTTCTCAAAGCTCTCGTCGGTGGGCTGCTCCAGCGAGAAGGTACCTTCGCGCCAGGCGATCAGCCGGTAGAAGGCTTTGTAGGGATCGAGCTCGTGGTCGTCGTTGATGGTGGCGAAGTAGACACGGCCCTGACGCAGGTAGATCTTGCCGATGTCGTCGCCCATGATCACCAGCACGCCGGATTTTCGGCTGGTGCTGAAGAGCTGGAGAAGATCGGGGAGGGGGACCTCTTCGATCAAGCCGGAGATCGAGCCTGTGAGCGTGCCGCCCATCGTGCGGTTGACCGCGGGGGATGCCATGGTGCGGTTGGGTTGCACCGGCGGGGCGGTCGGGGAGTGATGATCATCGCCGGCCATCGGGGTGCTGAGCTCAGGGCCGGTGTCCTCGGTGCCGCTGTCGCGGTGGACCAGCTTGATGATGTTGGTGCCGATGAGGATGCGGTCGCCCTCTTTGATGCGCGACTTCGAGATCTTCTCACCGTTGACAAAGGTGCCGTTGGTGCTGCCGAAGTCCTCGATCATCAGCTCGCCACCATAGCTGGTGATGCGGGCGTGACGACGCGAGACCATATCCTCGACCAGGACCATGTCGAGTTCGCTGCCACGGCCGATCTCGATCTCGGAGTCCAATTCGAGCGGAAATTCACCGCCCTGGTACTTGCCAGAGATGAACTTCAGGACGTAGCCGCCTGTATGGGAACGATTCAAGATGACCTCTCCTCAATCACCAGCAATCGAGGCGCGGGAAGTGCGTGAAGTAGGGGACCAGGCTGAGAATGGTCGACGGATGCGCCTACGTTACGAGACGTAATGAGCGACCGTCAACCGCGGGTCCGCGCGCCACGGTGCGAAGCCGCGCCCCTGTTCTATCAGAGGGTTGTTTCAGGGCGCAACGTCCAAGGTGGGGTGAATCGACCTCAGCCCCCATGCGAATGAGGTTCTGAGGTGGACCGACCTCGAACGGAGGCGATGGTACGCCAGAGAGCGGCGGGAGCAAATAATTTCAGGGAGATAAGGGAAAAAAGAATCACCCCGCCCGGGCGCTGCGGCCCGGGCGGGGTGATTGGTGTGGGCGGGGGCCCGGGCCGAGGGATGGGCCCGTCTCAAAGCGGTGGTGCTTAGAAGTAGAAGGAGGCGTTGAGCCCCAGCGACTCCGAGCGCGCGCTTAAGCCGTCGGAGAAGGAGAGATCGTTGCCGAAACCATAGACGTTGTAGAGGTAGCGCAGGCCGAGCCCAAAGCTGTTGAAGCGAAGGTCGAGGCCGCCGCCCAGGCGTACCGCGCCGCCCAGGGCGGTTTCCTGGAGGATAGCGTCCTGATAGTGGTAGCCGCCCAGACCCGCCATCACGTAGGGCTCAAAGATGCCCAGCGAGGGCTGCAGCTTGAGATCGCCGCTGAGGCCCATCACGGCGATGTTGGTGCCGGAGACGCCCGGGTCGAAGGAGTAGCCACCCGCGTGGAAGCCCAACTCGAAGCCCAGCAGTTCACCGCGCACCCCCAGGCCCAGGTTGAATTCGTTGCCGGGCAGGGCGCTTTCCGAGAGCTGGTTGGCATCGAAGCCGCCTACGCCCAGTCCCAGCGTGAGGTAGCCGTCGAGAGGAGAGGCCGATGGTGAGCGCGGTGAGGCCGGCTCGTTGTAGTGGCTTCGAGTGTCGCTGGCGGAGGTGTGGTGGATGTGGGTGGTGGAGCGCACCGAGGTTGTGTGCCGCGTGGAGTGTCGGGTGCGCACATGGGTGCGCGTGGTGCGTGTGGTGCCGGGGCGCGTGACCACACGAGGCTGGCCGACCGGTCGCGCGCCCGGCCGTGCTGCCGAGGGGCGCGGACTGGTGGAGCGCGGGCGAGTGGTGCGGGTTGTGCGTCTCTCACTGCGATCGCGTTGTCCCTCACTGCGATCGCGTTGTCTCTCACTGCGATCGTTGCGCGAGCGACGGCGGTCGCTTCGTGATTCCCTCCGCTCATTGCGATCGCGGCGCTGCATCCGATGAGAGCGAGGCGCATCCTCATCCCGCGACTCCCCAAGGATGCTACCGGGGCCAGCCTGGGCCTCGCCGATCACGCTGATGTGAGCCAGGGGCACGCTGAGCATGAGCGCCAGGGCGAAGGTCATTGGCTTTAGCAGGGTCGCGTTCATGGGGAAGCTCCAGGTAAGTGCGTCGTCTCATCGTCATCGCCCATGGGGCGCTTGAGTCATGCCCGCGCTACTGAGGTGGCATCATGCTCGAGAGTACTGACGTGGGGTCCTGCGGAGTATTCAAGAAAGGTGGGGCGTTGGGTGTGGCGGAAAACGCGAGACTTGCGCGTGTCTGTGTAGAAGTGTAGGTGGGCCCCCGCCCCCGGTGCAAATACCGTAGTCGGGCGAGAAAATACGGTGCCGGGCAAAAACTTGGCACGACGCTCTTTGCGTCGACAATGGCGATGAATCTTTTGAAGGGGTCTTCCGTCCCCTTCTTGACGCTGGTGAGTCATTATGCCATACCACCGCAGTTTCAAGCGGGCCCTGTTGGCCGGCTTGGTTGCTGGTCGAACTGAGGTTACCAGCGATGGTTGAGGGACGTATGTCGAATGCCAATTTGGACTTTCGCATGGTGGATGTAGCGAGCAAAGAGGGTGAGCGAGAGACGCAACGGTTGCGGGCGGTGCCCCAGCCTGCGGCTCGTATTGATGTCGCTCCCACCATTCAGGCGCTGACCCCTTACGAGGCGGTGAGCAGCCAGGCGGCCATTGAGGCGCAACCCGATCATCGCACGGTGTTCAAGCTCGACTGGAACGAGTCGACGATTGAGCCCAGCCCGCGGGTGACGGCTGCGATTGCGCAATACCTGACCCACGGTCGGGGGCTGAACTGGTATCCGCGCCTGGGAAGCGTCGAGTTGCTCGACGCGCTGGCCGAGTACACCGGCGTAAGCACCGACTCGCTGCTCGTGACCAACGGCAGCGACGACGCCTTGCACTTGATCTGCTCGACGTATCTGGATCGGGGCGATGACGTGGTCATTCCCGTGCCCACCTACAATCACTTCATGGTGTTTGCGCAGAGCCGCGGCGCCAACGTGATCACGGTGCGCGGAGAAAACGCGTTTGATCCCAACCTGGAGGGCATCCGGGCTCAGATGACGCGTCGCACACGTCTGCTCTACCTGGTCAGCCCCAACAATCCGACCGGGATGGTCTTCGATCCGGAAGTCGTGGCGGCGTTCTGCCGTGATTTCCCCGAGACGATCGTCATGTTGGATGAAGCCTACTTCGAGTTCAGCCAGGTCACCGGCGTGAACCTGGTACGTGAGTTCGACAACCTGATCGTGACCCGGACTTTCTCCAAAGCTTTTGGGCTGGCGGGGCTTCGAGTGGGGTATCTGGCGGCGTCGCCAGCTCTGGTCGATGGTTTGCGTCGGATCTACAACCCCAAGAGCGTCAATTCGCTCGGGCAGATCGGCGCGATTGCTGCGCTGGGCGACCTCGACTATCTCAACGCCTTCCTCGATGAAGTGCGTGAGTCCAAGCGGCTGCTCGGCGAGTTCTTTGAGGCCCGCGGGGTTGAGGCGTACATCACCTCTGCAAATTTTGTGGTGGTGCGTGTGGGCGATATCGCTGGCACCCTCGAAGCGCTGGAGTCGCGCGGCGTGTATGTGCGTGACCGTTCCAGCTACCCGGGGCTGGAGGGCTGCCTGCGCATGAGCGTGGGCACCGTGGAGCAGACCGAACGCCTTCTTGAGCGCATCGACGATCTCTTCTGACCAGCTCGTGCCAGACGATGCGTCTGGCCGATATGTGTTTTAAAGAAAGAAAGCGCGGCCCCGTAAAGGGGTCGCGCTTTTTTTGTGTTTCGAGCCGGTGGCGCGCCCCCGAAGGGGGCGCGTAGCGGCGTTGATCAGCTCCTGAGTAGGTCGGGATCGATCTGGACCTCGGAGGGGTGGGTGATAGCGACGATCATTTTCGCCGGATCGAGGTAGGTCTCGATGACGTGGTTGAGATCTTCGGCGCTCAGCGCGCTGAGTCGGTCGCCGTAGTCGAGCGAGCGGCGGTAGCCCAGACGGTAGAGCTCATCAAGTCCAAAGGTCATCGCGCGGGCGCTGTTGCGTTGCAGGCCGATGTCGTGGTTGCCGATGAGGTAGCGTTTGGCGCGCGCGATTTCATCGTCAGTGGGCGGCTCGGTGCGCAGGCGTTCGATCTGCTCGCGGATGCCCAACACTGCCTGTTCGATCTTCTCGGGGCTTGTGCCAATGCGCACAGTGAAGGCGCTGGCGTCCAGGCCCACGATCGCGCTGGCAAACACGCTGTAGGCCAGACTCTGGCGGTCGCGAAGCTCATAGAAGAGGCGGCCGCCCTGGCCTGAGAGCACCGCGTCGATGAGTTCAAGCGCGTCTGCCTCCGGGGTGCCGAGCAGCGGAGCGGGGAAGCCGGCGATGATGTGGGCCTGCTCTTTTTCGAGCGGTAGACTCACAAGCATGGGGCGCTCAACGGTGGGGGCAGGCGCAATCGCGGGCATGTTCACCGAGGGGCTATGCGGGCGCACAAAATAGCGCTCGACCAGCGCCACGGTGTGGTCGATGTCGACATCGCCGACCACCGAGATCACCAGCTGGCCAGGATTGCGACGTTCTGCCAGGTAGTCGCGGAGCTGTTGTGCGGTGAGCTGACTCAAGCTCTCTTCGGTGCCCAGGATGGGGTAGGCGTAGGGGTGATCGCCAAAAAAGGTTCGGGCGAAGAGCTCGTAGTTGACCGCGCCGGGCTGATCCTGGCGAGCGCGCAGCTTCTGAAGCTGAAGTTTACGCACCCGCTCAAACTCCTCATCGGGGAGGGTGGCACCGTTGAGCACGTCGGCGAAGATGTCGAAGCAGCGATCAAAGAAGCGAGTCAGCCCGGTCATGCCCAGGCCAAAGGAGTTGCGTCCGGCGAGCCCGCCGATGGAGGCGGCCATCGACTCGACCTCTCGGGCCAGGGCCAGCGAGCTGCGTTCCTCGGTGCCCTCGGTGAGCAGCTCGGCCAGGATCTGGTTGAGGCCGGTGCTCTCGGGCGTCTCGTAGCGCAGGCCCCCCAGGGTGAGTGCGCGCATCGAGAAGGTCTCCACGCTGCGATCGACCTGCACAATGAGCGTGGGACCGTCGGGGATTTCCAGGCGCACAAAGCCCTCTTCGTCGGCGCTGGCGCCAGCGTCGACGATCTCGCGTTGCACCCGGGCGTGAGCCTCTTCGGCGCTTTTGACGAGCGCTTCCTGGCTGACTGCCGGCTCGCTGCCGGGGCTGAGCAGAGCTACGGAGGTGTTTTCGAGGCGCAGGTAGGTCGTAGCCACGCGCTGCACGTCGGCAGGGGTGACCTGGCGCAGGCGCTGGTAGTAGAGCTGCTCGAAGTCCGGATCGCCGGCGACCATCTGGTAGTGGCCGATCTTCATGGCCAGCCCCTCGATGGTTTGCTTGCCGTAGATGGCCTGGCTCTCCAGAAGCGTGCGGGCGCGCTCGACGTCCACCTGATTCGGTACGACCTCGCCGAAGCGGTAGGTCTCTTCGAGCACGCGTTTGAGCACGTGGGCCGGGGCGGTTTCGGTGCGCTCGGCATCGAGTTGGAAGTCGGCGCCGATAAAGAAGAGCCCGGCTTCGCGAGGGCTGTAGGCGCTGGCGTAGATGGCGTTAACCAGCTCTTCTTCGCGCTCAATGACGCGGTAGAGGTGGGCGGCGTCACCGTAGCCCAGGATGATGCTGAGCACGTCGAGCGCGGGAATGTCTTCGTGGGCGGCCTCCGGGATGTGGAAGGCCACGCGCAGGTGGTTTTGCTGAATATCACGCTGGCGCGCGCTCGCCCGCACGCCTTCTTGCACAGGTTCGGAGGGGCGGACCACGGCGCTGTAGTCGGGGCCCTTAAAGTCTCCGAAGTAGCGATCCACAAGCGCCTTCGCTTCTTCGATCTCAAAGTCGCCAGCGAGCACTACGGCCATGTTGGAGGGCACGTAGTGCTTTTTGAAAAAGGCGTGGACGGCATCGCGATCAAAGGAGTCCACCGATTCCGAAGTGCCGATTACGGGAAGGCGGTAGGGGTGGGTGGTGTAGGCGGTTTCAAAGAGCTGCTGGGTGGCCACGCGGGAGGGGTTGTCTTCGCCGCGTTTGATCTCTTCCTGAATGACCTCCAGCTCGCGTCCGAGCTCCTCGGCGTCAAACGAGGAGTTGCGGATGGCGTCGGAGAGGATGTCGAGGCCCGTCTCCATGAAGCGGCTGCTCATGACGACGTAGTAGCAGGTTTGATCGAAGGAGGTGAACGCGTTGATGTGGCCTCCGGCCGACTCGATCTCTCGGGCCAGTTCGCCCACGCCGCGGCGCTCGGTGCCTTTGAAGAGCATGTGTTCGTGCACGTGGGCCAGGCCTGCTTCAAAGGGCTCTTCGTCGGCGCTGCCTACGCCCACCCACACGTTGCAAGCAACCACGGGCGCGGTGGCGGTGGGCTGGAGAAGGACGGTCAGGCCGTTGTCGAGGGTATATCGGGTAAGTTCCACCGGGAGGCTCCTGAAAGTAGAGGGCGCGTACATACGCCGTGAGCTATCGTTGCTGCCGTGTCTGCTTCGTTGAGGGCATCCCGGGCTGCGTTGCAAAGCCTCGACGATGCCAGAGCAGCGCCTGCGATTTGCGTCGTAGCCGTGCCGCCCTCAACGTCGCAGCCATCGTCATCACCATCTGCTCAAGGCGTCATGACAGAAAGGGGCGCGAAAGCCTGCAAGTTCTAATCACGATGTCCGTCGGTGGCAATCATGCTCCGGCGGTGGGGGCCGGGGAGCCGCCCGGGGCGTTGTCGGAGGGGCGCCCCCCGGGGTGGCCCCACTTATGGGGTGGGGTATTGGGCGCTGCGGCGCAGGCGTTCGCGTAGCCGTTGCTGGCGCTCGCGTTCGGCCTGGCGCTCCTGACGGTAGCGTTCACGCTCGAGTTCGACGCGGGCCTCGGGCCAGCTGATGACGTAGGGGGCCAGCGCAGCGGCCTGGGCGGGGGTTAAGTAGTTGTAGTCAACCAGGCGTTGGCCGATTTCGGCGGTGCGTTCAATCCACCAGCCTCCCTCCGGGGTACGGGTGCGGCGAATAAGGCGCGGGCCCTCCCAGGGGGCGGGCTTGAGGTTGGCCAGGAAGATGGCTTCGAGCGGGGTGAGTTCGCGGGCGTCTTTCTCAAAGTAGAAGCGGGCCGCCGGACCGATGCCGTAGACGTCGGGGGCAAACTCGATGACGTTGAGGTAGAGCTCAAGCACCCGTTCTTTGGGGACGATTTCGTCGATGCGCCAGCCGATGAGGACTTCCTGAATCTTGCGCGAGAGGGTTTTGTCGCGGGTGAGGAAGAGGTTTTTGACCAGCTGCTGTGTGAGGGTTGAGCCGCCGTAGACGTAGCGTGAGCGCGAGATGTTCATGCGGAGCGCCCGGTTGATCAGCGCGGTGGAGAGGGCGCGGTTGGAGTAGAAGAGCATGTCTTCGCTCAAGTACATCGCACCGCCTACATAGCCGGGGAGTTCATCCAGCGGGACGTAACTCGAGGTGCCCGGGCCGACGCGGATGTTGGCGTCTTCGCTGACGCCCTCTTCGACCTTTTTAATGAAGGGGCCGTTGAGCCAGCCTACGTCGCGGCGGTAGCGGTGCCAGTCGGGGAGGGGGGCGTCCTCGGTGGGTTGGGGTGTTGGGCCAAAGAGTAAAAAGTCTCCGACGAGTTCGTGACGTGCTGGCGGCACGCTCTCGGGGACGGGGTTGTCGTCGGGGCGCGCGATCAAGGTGCGGCGCGCGGGGAAGATGCGGGCGCGGTCCATATTAAAGGCGACCTGGGCGCGTTTGGCGTAGGGGATGCGCAGACCGGTGAAGCGGCAGGGCGCCTCTTCGAAGCCGCTGATACGCACGCGAACCTTTGCGAGTTCTTCGGCGAGGATGAGGTCGAGGGCGGGAGTGACATCGCCTTCGATTCGCGCGTTGGCGACGACGCCGAGCAGGGCTTCGGGGACGGCACCCAGAAGGCTCTGGCAGGCGATCTCGCGGGGAGATGAGAGTTTCAGGCTCAGCGCGCGTTCTCCGGGCATTAAGTCGAGGGAGGCGTCGAGGCGAGCGTCGACGCCGCGGAAGCTCACCCGGGCATTTTCGGTGGAGAGGGCGGGGCGGTCGATGTTGAGCCAGCCCAGGCCGTGGGCGTCGAGGTTGAGTCCTTCGAGGCGCTCGTCGGCCAGGGCTTCGGTGTCGATCCAGCCCTCCGAGAGCGAGAGGGCTGCGCGAAGGGTGTAGCCACGCTCCAGTTCCAGGGCGTCGGGGAGGGCGTCGAAGCCGGCGATCGCTTCCACAAAGACATCAAACTTGCCTCCATACTCACCTCGGAAGCCGCGTCGCGGCAGGGTGCGTTGGGTGGTCAGGCCGGGGAGCGCATCAAGGCTGACCCCTTCGAGGTGCACGCGGGCATAGCGCGGCAGGAGCGAAGCGGGGTGCAGGATGAGTTGTGCCAGTGCGCGGCCACGTTCGGAGTCGGCAAACGCGTCGAGCTGGCCCTGGTGCCAGCGCAGCGTGGCGTTTTGCAGGAGTGTCTGGGGTGTGGCGTCGCCGGTGACGTCGGCGTCGGCGGGCGGCGGCAGCTCGATGGCGCCATCGCTGGCAAGGAGCTCGGTGGCCCAGGCCGCAGCGCGCAGAAGGTCGATAAGGCCGCCGCGACGTGTCTCCGGGGTTGCGCTCGCGTCTGGTCCCCCGGCGTCGGTTTCCCCTTGAGAGGCGCGCAGCAGCGTGACGCGCGGGCGCTCCAGGCTGGCGAGTAGAGGCGTTGTGGAGCCCGGGCTCAGACGCAGGACGGGCAGCTCGGCGCGGGCTGCAAGGGGCCCGCGCGAGAGGGTGGCTTCGACCTCGTTTAAGGTCAGGGTCTGTGAGCTCCCGTCGAGAGAGATCTGCGCGACATGGACGGTGGAGCCTGCGGGGCCGGCCAGCTGAAGGGCTGGCGCGTTGGTGCTTCCGGCATCGAGACGAGCCTCGCGACGCGCTGGTGAGAGTGTTCCGGTAATGGGTAGGGCTGCGTCTTTGGCGAAGGAGCGCAGCAGCAGGGGAAGTTCGCTTGTAGCGCTCACCTCCCAGCTGTCGCCGTGGCTTTTGAGCGCGATGTCAGTGAGCGTGACTGAGAACGCGGGGTAGGCGTCGCCGGCATCCAGTGAGATCTGGTCGACCGCGACGTCGGGCAGGTTTTTTAGCAGATGCGCCACGCGGGGGTCGGCGCTCAAGGCCGTTGTGGCGTCGGCGGTGGCGTTGGGCGACGGGCGGCTCTCTGCCGACGAGCTAAGCGAGCTCAGACGCTTCTGGAGCCATCTGCGAAGAGCCCCCGGGTCGTCGATCGTGAGCGCGGCATTGCGCACCTGCAGGGAGGTGAGCTCCGGCGTTTTGGTGAGTAAGGAGAAGGGGCGAGCCTTCAGGGTGGCCTCTGTGGCCTGGAAGCGGCTTGCCAGGGCCTGGTGTTCGAGCCGGACATCGCGCAGAGTGACGCGACCGGTCCAGCTTAGCTCAAGCGCGCTCCATGAGGCCGTGGCTCCGGCGCGAGCCAGAGTGGCGGGAAGCGCGCGCTCGATCATGGGCACGGCCAGGCGCGGCAAGAAGAGCGCGCTGCCGAGCAGAGTGGCAACCAGAAGCGACAGGGTAATAAGGGTGATACGGCGTCTCAAGGGCTCTCCTGCCCATCCTGCAGTCCAACGTGCGGGCCTTCGTTGGCCCGATTAGCCCCAACCCCCCCTGTGTTGTCAACGATTGGAGGTTGGAATTCACGAGGTATTACGAAGCGGCTACTGAGTTGCCGTGCGCACGAGGGGTGTTCGAGCGTGCGTCGACGTGTCGGTCGGCCAGGAGCCATGCGGTCGCGCATGCAGCGGGGAGTTGCCAAAACAAAAGAGGTGAGTACGCGCGTGCATCAAGGTGTTTTCGGGTTAAGGTCGAGGTGTACGCGCGTGCAGCGAGGTTTTTGGAGGTTGAACACGTGTCGCTCGCGCGCGGGTTGGGATTGCGGCGAGTGAGAGGATGGTTGAGCGCTTGTCGAGCGAGGTGTTTTGGGGTTGAGGGGGGGGGCGAACCTGCGCTGAACGCGCTGGTTTCGCAATGGAGGGGGGCTCAGCGTGTGACCAAGTCGACTTCAAACCAAACATCGCTCGCCCATCACGTGATCGCGGGTGTGGCAAACCAACGACTGCTCGACCAACACCGGGTTACGCGTCTCCGCGCGGCGGAGAGAGGAGAGCAGAAGCGATGGGTGCGTGCTTCAATCTCGGGAAGGGTCGAAGAGCAGTTGATCTGACGCGTTTCAGAGCGAACACGAGGAGCTCAGCAGCTGAACTGGCGAGTTTCATGTTGAATGAGGGCCGATCAGGCGCACGGGATAAGGTCGTTCGCCAGAATGATCAGCCGGAGCGCGGCGAGTGGGGTAGCATGTCTCCTCCTTCCCTCCCAAGGGGCGGGGAGCGGGCGAGCGGGCTCGCTCGCCTTGACGCCCGGGGGCCCCGCAGTGAAGGTTAGGCAGAATTTTCAGGGTCGAAGCTTGACGCAAAGGACAACGGCCCTTCGCACGAAGCAGTCGAGGACGTATGCGAGGACGCTGGCCAAACCAAGAGATGCTGTTGCACCCCCGACGTCGTCGCCGGCGCGGGAGGCCCTGGTTAACGGGGTTGCTGGTGCTGCTGGCCGTGGGGGCGTTGGTTTATATGGTCGTTGGTGGCGAGGATGAGCCCGACGAGCAGGAACTTGTTCGGGGGCTGGCCTTTGCCGAGGCGTACATGCGGGTCAACAGCGCGGTTGCACTCTCGCAGGCGACGCTGACCAGCGGTGCTGCTGAGACGATTTTAGCCGAAAAGGCCGAAGAGGCCGCGCTTAGTGCGAGCTTCACCGAGGGGCAGGCTGCGGTGATTGCGGGGGAAATCAAGCCAAACCAGTCGGTCTTTGTGAGTCTGCAGGCGCGTAATATCTCGGCCGGTGCGATTCATGAGGTGGTCACGGCCACCGAGAAGGAGTTCGATTTTCGGCGCAGCCGCCCCGGCGATCAGTGGCGGGTGGAAACGGATGGGAGCGGTAGCATTGTGGAGTTTCGCTACCAGACTTCTCCGGAAGACATCTGGGTGACCACGCGTCAGGACGACGGCACCTATGTGGCTGTCAAGCAGGAGGTTCCCATTGAGACGCGGCACGAGGCGGTGGCGGGCTCGATCGCGTCGAGCTTCTGGCTGGCGTTGGAAGCCACCGGAGAGAGCGGTGCGCTTGCGCATCGTTTTATGGAGATTTTTCAGTACACCATCGACTTCAACACCGAGACGCGCGCGGGGGATCACTTCGCGATGATTTTTGAGAAGGTCTATCTCGATGGAGACTTTCTGCGCTACGGGCGAGTCCTGGGTGCCAAATACATGGGGGAGCGCGGCACGTACTGGGCGTTTTACGATGAGGAGCGTGGGGAGGAGCCAGGGTACTATGATGAAGAGGGAGAGAGCTTGCAGCGGCAGTTTTTGCGCAGCCCGCTTCCCTTTACGCGGGTGACCAGCCGATATGGTCGGCGAGTGCACCCGGTGCTTGGTGGAACGCGTATGCATAACGGGGTGGATTATGGGGCTCCGATCGGTACACCGGTGCAGGCGGTAGCGGATGGCACGGTTGTCTTTGCGGGACGAGCCGGTGGTTACGGCAATCTTATTAAGATTCGACATAGCGGCGGGTTTGAGACGCGTTTTGCGCACCTCAACAACTTTGCACGCGGGATTCGCGCGGGGGTTCGGGTAACTCGCGGCCAGCTTGTGGCCAAGAGCGGCAACACCGGGCGCTCCACCGGCCCGCACCTCCACTACGAGATGCTGCAGAACGGTCGGCATATCGATCCCCTGAGCGTGGATACGGCGCGCGGTGAGGCTCTGAAGGGCGGGTCGCTGGCGTCGTTTAAGAGCGATATCGTGGTGCCCTGGCGGGCCAGGCTCACCGAGGCGTTGCGCGAGGCAGCCCCCCGTGCGTTGGCCCAGCGTGAGGCAGCCAGCGGTCCGGATGAGCAGCTCGACACGATTCAGACCGAACCCTGAGCCGAAGTTTCACATCTCTTTCTTTGACCTGATAGACCGACGAGAGCCCCATGGCCGCAAGTGCCCCCCGTGAAGAGCGTCCCAACCTGGCTGTGCGAGTGCTCGAGAAGATCGCCGCTGCCGGCAACCGTCTGCCCGATCCGCTGACCCTCTTTGTGATTATGGCAGGGTTGGTGGTGGTGGCCTCGGCGATCTTTGCCGGTGCCAGCGCCGAGGTACGGCAGCCCTCCGGTGAATTAAGCACGCAGACGGTGCAGAGTCTTCTGAGCTGGGAGGGCATCCGGTGGATGTTTTTGAGCGCCATTGACAACTTCATGGGCTTTGCGCCCCTGGGGCCGGTGCTCACAGTGATGATCGGGATCGGGGTGGCCGAGCGCACCGGCTTTATTACGATGGGCCTGCGGGTGCTGGTGGCCTCGGTGCCCAAAAGTATGATCACGGCCACGCTGGTCTTTGCGTGCGTGATGAGCTCGATGGTGGCGGATGCGGGTTATGTGGTGCTTACGCCGCTGGGGGCGCTGCTTTTTGCGGGGCTCGGGCGCCACCCGATTGCGGGGTTGGCTGCAGCGTACGCCGGGGTCTCTGGCGGGTTTAGCGCCAACCTGCTGATTACCGGTCTCGACCCGATGCTCGCCAGGCTGACGGGTCAGGCGGCGGCGACGTTGAACCCGGACTATGCGGTCAATGCCACGGCCAACTACTATTTTCTGGTGGTCTCGACGCTTCTGGTCACCGCGGTGTGTACCTGGGTGACCACGAAGATCGTCGAGCCGATGCTCGGGGAGTGGAACCCCTCTCAGGCCAGCGACGAATACAGCGGGGATGAGCAGGCCGAGGTGCCCGGCGAGAAGGAGCGTCGCGCGTTCTTCATCGCGTTGGGCGTGGGGGCGGTGGTGGCTGCCGGTATTGCCTGTCTGGGCATCTGGTCGGGGTCGCCGCTGCGCGATCCGGTGGAGCCGGGGGGCCTGGCAGTTGACGCGCTGCACTCCTACTTTGAGGCGGTGGAGGTGCTTATCGCGCTGCTCTTCATCTTCCCGGGGATTGTCTACGGGGTGGTGATGAAGTCGATCAAAAGCGACAAAGATGTGGCGAAGATGGCCAGTGATACCATGGGCACGATGGGGGCGTATGTGGTGCTGGCCTTTGTGGCCGGGCAGTTCGTGGCCTACTTCAACTGGACGAGCCTGGGAGCGATCACGGCGGTGCGCGGTGCCGAGGGGCTGGAGGCGATCGGTCTGACGGGCATGCCGCTCCTGCTGGCCTTTTTGGTGGTCTCGGCGGCGATGAACCTCTTTGTGGGCAGCGCCAGCGCGAAGTGGGCGTTTATGGCGCCGATCTTTGTGCCGATGATGATGATGATGGGCTTTAGCCCCGAGGTGGTGCAGGCGGCCTACCGAGTGGGGGACTCGATCACCAATATCATCACGCCGCTGATGCCTTATCTGCCGATCATCATCGTGTTTGCGCAGCGTTATGTGAAAGACATCAAGATCGGCACGATCCTCACCACGATGCTTCCTTACTCCGTGGCGCTGGGGATCACCTGGACGATCTTGCTGATCGTCTGGGTGCAATTTGAGTTGCCGCTGGGACCGGGGGTCACCTCGACTTACGTGATGCCGGGTGGCTGAGGGTCGCGGCTTCGTTCAGAAGCGGGATAACACTGTATGAAAAAAGCGCGCCGGCAGGCGCGCTTTTTTTTGTGGTGTGTTGCCTCCAGGGCGGGCCTGGCGTCGTGCGATGGCGTCAGCGTACCTGCTGGGTCAGAAGCTCGCGGGCGGCGTCGCGGGTGGTGGTTGTGACCCGGGCGCCGCCGAGCATGCGCGCGATCTCCTCGATGCGCTCCTCGTCGCTTAAGGGGCGGATGATGGACTGGGTGCGTTCCTCGACGAGCATCTTCTCGACCAGGTAGTGGTGATCGCTGCGCGAGGCAATCGAGGCGAGGTGAGTGATGCAGAGGACCTGGTGATCGCGGGAGGCGTTCTGAATTTTCTGGCCGACCACATCGGCGGTGGCGCCACCGATGCCTGTGTCGACCTCATCGAAGACGTAGGTGTCGATGGAGTCTCGTTCGGCGAGCACCGTCTTGATGGCCAGCATGATACGGGAGAGTTCGCCGCCGCTGGCGATTTTGGCCATGGGGCGGGGCTCTTCGCCGACGTTGGGGGCGAGCAGGAATTCGAGGCGGTCGAATCCGCGTGCGTCGAGCGTGATGCTCTCGTCAGCCTCGGAGGCCTGGGCCGGCGGAAGCTCTTCGGGGCTGAAGTTGGGGACAAATTGGGTGCGGGCCATGTTGAGATCGCCGAGCTCAGCCTCGACGCGGCGGCGAAGCTCGATGGCGGCCTCGCGTCGCGCCAGGCTGAGCTTACGAGCGATGACCCAGGCTTTCTGGCGGGTCTTCTCCAGGCGGGCTTCGAGCTCCTGGCCGTGTTCCTCGGCGTTGTCGAGGCGGTGGAGCTCCTCGCGCATGAGCGCGGCGTTTTTGAGGATGGCGGGGATGTCGTGGCCGTACTTGCGACGAAGTTTCTTGATGACTTCCAGGCGCTCGATGACGCTGTCGAGGCGGTTCGGGTCGTTGTCGACGTCGAGGTCATGATCCTGGAGGTCGCGGGCGGCCTCTTCGGCGGCGATACGGGCCTCTTCGAGGCGTTGGGCCAGGGATTCCAGGCGCGGATCGTACTGGGAGGCGCGCTTCAGTGCGTCGACGGCCTCACCGAGGCGCTCCACGGCCGAGTCGTTGTCAGCGTAGGTGTGACGCACGGCGCTTCGGACGGCGTCGTTGATCTTCTCGGCATAACGCAGGCGGTCGACTTCGCCCTCGAGCTCCTCTTCTTCGCCGGGTTCAAGCTCAGCGGCGTCGATTTCAACGAGCTGAAAGCGCAAAAAGTCGGCGCGGTGGAGGCGGTCACGCACGTTTTCGCGCATCGCCTTGAGCTCGCGGCGGATGGCGTTAACCTCGCGGTAGGCCTCGCTCATCTGTTCGACGTCGCCGCTTAAGTTGGCAAAGGCGTCGAGCAGGCCAATATGCTCTTCGGGGCGCAGCAGGCTGTAATGTTCGTGCTGCCCGCTGATGTCGACCAGGCCGCGGGCGATCTCCGCGAGGTTGGTGACGGTGGTGAGGCTGCCGTTGATGAAGACCTTGTTGCGCCCGGCGCGGCTGACAATCCGGCGGATAATCAGCTGGCCTTCAAACTCAATGCCCTGCTCGCCGAGGCGTTCGCGTAGCCGTTCGGCTGTTACTTTGCCGGGCTCAAAGACGCCCTGAACAACGGCTTCGTCTTCATCGGTGCGAATCACCTCGGTGGTGGCGCGCCCGCCGAGAAGCAGGTTGAGGGCGTCGATGATGATGGATTTACCAGCGCCCGTTTCCCCGGTGAGCACGGTGAAACCTGAGCGCACCGGGATCTCCAGGTGTTCGATGATGGCGAAGTTGCGAATGACGAGGTGGGTGAGCATGGTCAAGCCCCCGAGAACATTGAGAGAGCGCCCGAAGCTGGGCACACGAATCATGGAGTCAAAAGAAATAACCCTGAAGCGCTCTTCCTGCGCATAAGTTCAGGAAATAAACGTTCCGGGTTCAGGTTTCAACCCGAGTGAGCGCAATTTCGTTTCGCAGGCCGATTGAGATGAGGATGAGGCGCGAGAAAACGACCGAGAGGACCAGGCCATGAACGAGCACAAGGATGTGGAGGGCGGGCAGGTGATCGATCCGAAGCAGTGGCTGGAAGTGCGGGTGGAGTCGTTGATTGAGCGGGAGCGTCACGAGGATGCCGTCAGCTACCTGCGGCGACTCTTTGAAGGGCTGGAGGAGGCCGAGGCGCGCAGTCGCTGCGCGACCTTTCTGGGGTACCTCTACCTTGTGGAAGATGATGTGGAGCGCTCCCAGGAGTGGTTGGAGCGGGCCCGGGAGTTTGATCCGGACGATCCCCATCTGAGCTATGCGCTGGGGCATGTGGCGATGGTCAGGGGGGCGCCCTGGCGAGCGGCGCTGCGCTTTCTGGAAGCCTTTGTGGAGGCGGAGGAGGCGCATGATGCCGCGGAGTTTTTGCGAAGTGCGGCGCTGGCGGTGCGCGCCGGCGGGCAGAGCGCGCCGGCGGTGAGCATGCTGCTCGGCGCGCTGGATCGTGACCTGGGCAACCCCTGGATCCTGGATGGGCTGGCGCGCGTCTACCAGGACGATGAGCGCTGGCTGGAGAGTTTGGATGCCCTCAAGCGTCTTGGTGAAGTGGTGCGCTCGGCGACGAGCTCGCTGACGGTAAGGCGCTCGCCATCGGCCCGATATCTGCTTCGGGAGCGGCTGATCCGGCGCTCGGTAGAGGTGGGCGATGTTGTGGAGCGGGCCCGGGAGATCAATAAGAAGTTGCGCCGTCAGTTCGAGGTGGTGCTCGATGGCAGTCAGCGCCGTGGGCCGACGGGACTTGCGCCGCTTCGTTTTCCGCAGGCGCTGGGACATCTCCTTGATGTGCTTGGCGCTGAGGAGCGGGGGCTGGAGCTGACGGAGACGGCGCTGAGGCTTTGGGCGCAGGCCAGCCATGAGCGTTTCGGGGATTATCTGGGGGCGGAGAGCCTGGCGGCGGCCGTGCACGTGCTGGTGGAGCGGTTGCACTGGCGCAAGGGGTCAACGCCCTCGGCGATCGCCCGGGCTCATGGTTGCGATGAAGATCGGGTGGGGCCGGCTGCGCGGGTGGTCGCCGGCAAATTGGCGTTGCAGCTCTTTGATACGCGCCAGCTCTACGGGGAGCTTCGCCCCGGGGAACGCACGCGATTTGAGGCGTTGAGTCGTGCGTTGCTCTTTGGCGAGGGGCTCAGTCAGGCGCGCTCCACGGGGCATAGTCTGGGAGGCAGATGATGCGCCGAGCCGATATGGTGCTGCTCGATCTGGATGGGACGGTCATCGGGCCCGATGGGACGGTCGCCAGGGAGGTCTGGGAGGCGGCCGATCGCGCGCGCGAGGCAGGTGTGCGCATCGCGGTTTGTACCGGGCGTGCGGCCTGCGGAGTGGCGCTGGAGGTGGCCCAACGCCTGGACCCGGGTGCGCCCCATATCTTTCATAACGGCGCCTTGATGCTCATGGGTGATGAGGTGCTGCATTGTGAGGAGCTGCCCGCCGAGCCGCTGCGGGCGGTGGTGGAGCACGCCCGCCACCACACGCTGAGGGTGGAACTTTATACCACGCACGACATCTTCGTGGATGGCATCTGCGAGCGTTGCGCGCACCATGCCGAGGTGTTGGGTCAGAAGGTCGTGGAGCGTGATCTTATGGAGGTGTTGCGGTCGGAGCGTGTGGTGCGCGCCCACTGGATCGTGGCGCCGGAGGATATCGATCGGGCGATCGCCCTTGAGCTTGCTGGCTGTGAGGTAGGCCAGGCGTCGTCACCGGCGCTTCCCGAGAGCCTCTTTGCCAGCGTGACTCGCCGGGGCGTCTCCAAAGGCAGCGCCGCCCGGAGGGCGGCGCTGCGCCTCGGCGTCGATCTTCGGCGCACGATGGCGGTGGGCGACAGTCCGGGGGATCTTCCGATGTTGGACGTAGTGGGCCTGCCCCGGGTGATGGCCGACGGTCACCCCGAGCTTGTCGCGCGCTATGCGAGTGTGCCCGGAGTGGATGCGCACGGCGCGGTGCGCGCCCTGGAGGAGGCCGCAGGGCTGATGCGCTGAGGTGTCCCGGTGTCCCGCGGATTAGAAGCGCAGCCCCAGCCCGCCCACCCAATCCAGGCCGCCGCGCGAGACACCGTCATCCTGGGTGTAGACCGTGCCATTGCTGTCGCGGAAGGTGATGGTGTTGTAGCCAAACTCCATCAAAAAGCGCGCCTCGCCAAAGAGGAAGAAACCGCTATCCTCATTGACGGTAAAGCGTGCCCCGAAGAGTGGGCCGAGCAAGAAGGTCGTCTCGCTGAAGTTGCCCTGGGCCGGATCGCCGTCGACGCTGAGCGTGAAGCTGTAGAAGGAGGGGCCCGCGGTGAACCCCGCGTAGGTGTCGAGCTGGGGAAGTTCGACGGCTTTGGCGATCGCGTCGAAATGCAGCGTGGCGCGGGCCAGCGGGTTGACGTACCAGGCGCTGACGTTGAGCGGGGTCAGAGCGGTGACTCCTGCGCAGAGCAGGCACCAGCCCAGGTTGACCGTACCGCCAAGTCCCAGGGTCAGGCCCTCGCCAAGGGGAATCAGCCCCAGGTCGGCACCGGGCTCAAGGAAGAGGTAGAGCCCGCTGCTCAATCCCCCGGAGATGGTCACGTCCAGCGTGCCCAGGCCAAAGCCCAGATCGGGGGTGTCGGTGATGGCGACATCCCCCTCGGGCGCGAGCACTGACTCGGAAGACGTCGGAGCTGGTGAGTGTGGCTCCTGGGCGGTGGCGGTGCCGGCGAAGAGAAGCAGCATTGTGGCGAGTGCGGCGATCATGAGGGTGATGTGGCGCATCGAAGTTTCCCCTGGAAAATGAACCATCAGCAAGCGTGGTGAGCCCGGTAAGAGGCTCAACCTCAAAGGACAGAGTGAAGTAAAGGGGAGGTTAGCCGGACGCCGGGCCAAGTCAATGGTCGAGCGACGAGGAGCGTGTGTGTGGAGGCGTCGTGCGTGAACAAAAAAAGCCCGCCCCACCTTGGGAGGTGGGGCGGGCTCTTGTGTTTACGCACGACCTCAGGAGGGCGTGATTCGAATCGAACGCTGGCACTGTCGCGCAGCGGTTGCTCCGCCAGGGACGCTGGCAGCGCTTTAGTGCTTCCGCGGGCCGATATCTTCCATGACGTCGCCGGAGACATCGTCATCGTCGTCGTTGACGCTCGGGCTAACGCTCGGGGGTTCGGGCTGATCGCGGGCCTCGCGCGCCGGGTCGTCGGCAGCATCCGAGGCCGTTGCCTCTTCGGGCGGAAGCGTCTCGCCGACCACCTGACGGTAGAGGTAGCGCGCGCCCAGTGAGGCACCCATCCCGGCGACGAGCGCGGCCGGGCCCATGGTGCCCGTGATCATGTAGGCGGCGAGTGTGCCGGCGGTGCCCGACGAGCTGGTTAAAAAGCCGCAGCCCGCCTCGGAGCCAGCGTGAATGACGGCCTGCTTGCCATCGATGCGTCCCTGATTCATCGCGCGCAGGGCGTTCATTCCGCCCAGCGCGCCGTCGACCACCGCGCCGGCTACGCCGGCTCGGCCGCAGATCAACGCCAGGTCTTTGATGGGCCCGGAGGTGATGACAAAGCGCGCGCTCTGCACCATCGGCGCGTGAGCGACCATGGAGGCGGTCTGTACGGCGCCCTGACGCGTGCTCACCACCGAGGTGCGCAGTGCTCGCAGCGATGCCTCACCGGTCGCGCGACGCGCCACCCGGCGCGCCTTTCGTCCCAGCAACTTCAGGCCCTTCTCTAAGCGATCAGCCATTCCTTCCTCGCGGCAACATGGTGGGGTCGAAGTGCGCCTGCGTGCTTGCATGCGCCCGGGCAAAGGTTATGCTCCACCCATCAATGTAAGCAACGCCTGTGACGCTGACAAATTCCCTCCCTTTCTATGGCGAGCCGCCTGGCGGCCGCCCCAATTTCCCGTGCTGGAGCGATGCGATGATCGTATTGCGCGATGTGCACACCGACGATCTCGACCAACTCGAGCGTCTGGCCCATCACCTCAACACCCTCAACTTACCGGCCTCCCGCGACAAACTCGCCGCGATCATCGAGGAGAGCCGGCTGAGTTTTGCCGGGGCGCTGCCTCATCATGAGCGCCAGTACGTGTTTGTGATGGAGGATGTGGCCGCAAGGCAGTTGATCGGCACCTCCATGATCATCGCTCAGCACGGTAGCTTCGAGCGACCCACGGTCTATTTTGAAGTGCGTCAGGAGCAGAAGTACTCGCAGACTCTGGCCAAGTACTTCGTGCACCAGGTCCTTCAGCTGACCTTTAACTACGACGGCCCCACCGAGATCGGCGGCCTGATCCTCGATCCCGCCTATCAGGGGCATCCAATGAAGTTGGGTAAGTTGCTCAGCTTTATGAGGTTTTTGTTTATTGGGAGGCATCGCGACTGGTTTCGCGAGGCGATCATCGCCGAGCTGCTTCCGGAGCTAAACCCCGATGGGACAAGCGATCTGTGGGAATGCCTGGGGGCCAACTTCACCGAGCTTGCGTATCGGGAGGCCGATCAGCTCAGCCGGCAAAACGTGGAGTTCATTCGCAGCCTCTTTCCGCAAACGCCGATCTACACCGCGCTCTTGCCCGAGCACGTGCGGGATAAGATCGGGGTGGTCGGCGGGCCGACGCGCCCGGTGGAGAAGATGCTGCGTTCGATCGGTTTTGAATGGGATCGCAGCATTGACCCCTTCGATGGCGGCCCCACCTTTGTGTGCCCTACGGACAGCTGCCGGTTGATTCAGCGCACGCATGAGGCGCACTTCGCTGGCACCTTTGACCAGGCGTCGCAGGCCGAGGGGGAACTTTTGGTGAGCGTGGAAGAACCCGGCGAGCGGGCGTTTGCGGCCACGATCGCGCGCTACCGCCGGGTGCCGCGTGGCTATGAGCTTTATCAGCCGGACGCCGCGTTGTTAGGCTTAACGCCTGACGCGTCGATCGGTGTGATGATTTTGAGCGGTGATGAAATTGAAGATGTCTGGCGAGGTCAGCGTGTGAAGCCGTCGGAGGTCCGCTAGATAGCGTCGCAGCAGTGGTTTCGTGGGGGGGATTGATGGTGGTTGGGAGTACCATGAGTGAAACAATCGCGGAGGCAGAGGCTTCCGCCATATGCCCGGGTGACGAGCTCGCCGGGCGCTATGTGTTGGGGCATCGGCTGGGGACCGGTGGATTTGGGGCGGTGTACGCGGCGCGTGATCGCCTGCTTGATGAGCAGGTGGCCGTCAAGATTCTCGATACCCGGGAGCCTGTCATCGAGCAGCGCCACGTCTGGCGCGAAGCGGCGATTTTACGCGTGCTTGATGTGCCCGGGGTGGTGCAACTTCGCGATGAGGGCATCCATCAGGGCCGCTACTTCCTGGTGATGAACTACATCGACGGGCGCCCCTTTCCCGGGGCCGGCGTCTATGGCTGGGAGGGGCTTGCGGTGCGGGTGCGCAGCCTGCTTAAGGTGCTTGCGCTGGTGCACAGTCAGGGGGTGGTCCACGGTGACCTGAAGCCGGGCAATGTGCTGGTTGACGAGGCCGGACGCGTCACGCTGCTCGACTTCGGTGTGGCCTCTTCCCAGGGCTTAAGCGTGCAGGCTGGCGGGGTGGTGCGGGGCACGCCGGTGTATCTGGCGCCGGAGCAGTGGCGCGGAGAGGCTCCCAGCCCGCAGAGTGACCTGTATTCGGTGGGGGTGATGATCTATGAGGCGCTCGTCGGTCAGCGCCCCTACCAGGCCGACTCGGTCTCGAAGTTGATGAAGGCGGTGCTGCTGGAGCCTTTGCCCGCCTGGGAGCCGCGGGTGCGCGGGGTGCCCGATGAGGTTGAGGCGCTGGTCTACCGTCTGCTGGCGCGTTTTGCCGAGCGTCGCCCGGCCAGCGCCCAGCACGCCCTCTCGATGTTTGCTGCCGGTCGCCAGCGCTACCAGGAGGTTGAGTGGCCGATGCTGGGGCGAGAGTCCGCCTTTGCAAAGGTGGAGCTGGCCATTGAGCAACGCCAACCTATCGATGTGGCGGGGCCGCCCGGCTCCGGGCGCTCGCGCCTGCTTGACGCTATCGAAGAGATCTACCGCGCCCGCGGTGATCGACCTGTGCTGCGCGTGGTTTCGGGGAGTCGTCCGCTGGAGAGCCTGTGGGCGTTTGGTACCTCCGACGTTCAGAGTGCGGGCGGGTTTGAGGAGGTTTCAGCGCTCGCGAAGCAGCGCGTTGGCGAGGTGTTGCAGGCGGGCGGGGTGGTCTTGGTCGATGACCTGGAGCAGGTCGACCGCTGGTCGCGCAAGGTACTCGATGCGGCGCGTTCGCTGGGGGCGATGGTGCGGGCGGTGAAGCCGCACCAGGCGGCGGCACCGCGGGTGGAGCTGGGCGATCTTACGCCTGTACAGCTGCAGGGGCTTTTTGTAGGCCACGAGGAGGTCTTCAGGCTTCGTAGTGGCGGCGCATACGAGCTGTGGCGACGCACGCTGGGCAGGCCCGCGCGGGTCGCCCAGGAACTCGACGATTGGATTCGTGTTGGCGTGGCCCGCGCGGTCGGCGCGCGCGTGCAGTTGGAGCCCGCCGCCCTCGGGAGGCTGCGCGCCGGCACCCGGGTGAGCGCCCAGCGCGAAGAGCTGGCCGCCCCCCTGCCTCCGCGCGGCCCCCGGCGTGATCTTCTGGCCTGGCTGAGCCTCGCCCATCCCTTGCGGGAGGCCCCGGTGCTGGCCGAGCTGATGAAACGACCGCTCTGGGAGGTTGAGGCCGAGATCGAGGTCCTGGTTCAGGAGGGGCTTCTCCCCGAGGAGAGGCAGAGCGATGTGATTGTGCCGCTTTTTGATGCGCTCTTTGCCGACTGGAAACTCGACGATCGACGCGATGCTCATAAAAAGATCGCCGGGGCACTGCCCGCCGGACATCCTCAGCGCTTTTTTCACCTGGTGCAGGCCGGAGAGTCGGCACACGCGGCCGAAGAAGCCTGCCTGCGCGCCCAGAACCTCGACCGCGACGGGGAGCTCGGTCGGGCCATTGCCCTGCTTGAGGAGGGCTGGGCAGCCCTGCGCCTGAGCCCCGATGAGCGCGGACCCCAGCGCGATCGCCTGCTGCTGACCTGGGCGAAGATCGCCCTCTCCAATGGCTCACCGCGCGAACTGGAGCGTTTCCTCGCTGCGATGGAGCGTGCCGGTGAGCCCGATGCGCACCGCCGCAGCATCGAGAAGCTGGTGCGCGCAGCCATCCTGAGCATGCAGGTTCAGGGGCCTACAGCCCTGGCCACCATGGACGAGGTCGCGCCGCTTGATGACCCTGAGCTGGAGCTTCGCCGCCAGCGCTTTCGTCTGCAGGCCTCCTGGGGGTGCGAACGCGAGGTCGGTCAGCGGGTCATGGCTGAGATCGAAGCCTGGGCCAGCGGGCATAGCTGCGGAGAGATACAGGGTACGGTTCGCGGTTGGATGGGGCTGATGTTTTACCGCCAGGCGCGCTTTGAAGACGCCGCTCGCCTGCACACCGAAGCGGCGCGACTGAAAACGCGTGTCAGCGCTCGCCTCTCCTCGGCCCTCAACGCTGCAACCTCACTCCTGGAGTGCGGTGAGTTGGAGAGCGCCGAGCATCTGATTCTCAAAGCTCGAACGTTGGCTGAACGCCGCCACCAGCCCGTGTACGTGGTGCGTTCCCGTATCTTGCAACGGCGCCTGGATTACCGTCGCGATCACCCCGGCGCCCCGGATGAGGCGTTCATTGCAGCGTCGCGAGAGCTGGCGTTGCCCGAACTCGATGGCCTGCTGGGCCTTGTTGAGGCGGCGATGGCCTTCCGCATGAATGAACATGAAACCGCGCGCACTATGGCGATGGCCAGCTACCAGGCCTGGAGCCGCACCGGAAATGTCTGGGGAGCGAAGCTGGCCCTGGCGCTGGCGGTTCGCTGCGGTCGCCAGGTCGACTGGATTGAACTGGCCGAATTGATGGAGAGCGCCACGACCTGTCACCTGACCAGTATCGGTGCGCAGATTGTCGGTCTTCTTGTGCCTGTCGTCGATGGGGTGCCCGACGAGGCGCAGCGGTACGTGAGGCAACTCGCTGACACCCTGACCCCGGAGCAGCTTCGGGCGCGCCGCGAGGTCTTGAGCGTTCAAGAAGCACTCGACGCGCTCAACCTCGAATGTTGAGCGCGTCGACTGTGGTGCAGATTTATCTTACTGAAGTGCTGCTTCGTTAACGAGGAGGGTGCTCACCGAATCAGGCCCCGTTCCAGGCGATCAGCGTCTCAATCATGCAGTGGAAGTCTGCTGAGCCGCCGAGTTGAGCATCGCCCCACTTGCCGAATTCACCGGGCGATTTGAAGTCTTCTTTGATGCGGGTGAACGTCAGAGACTGACTCAGGCTCAAGACAAAGGGGAATGTGGTGCCACCCGGAAGCGCAAAGTATGCGGTGCGATTACCAAAGGTATCGATTGTGAACCATGCAAAGCCTGCGTTGGTTCCGTTGAGCGAGATTTCGTAGCTTCCTGAATCGATTTCTTGAATGGCGGGATGATTAAACATGAAGTACTCCTCCACTACGCATCATTATGATCGTGAATACTGCATTCCCCTCCGCACCGCCTCTCGGTGTGAAGGAGAACACCATAGCGAGTGGCGTTACATATGTTAAGCTTCAGCGGCCCGGTAATCGCGACCAGATCACTTCAATGTCCCGGATGGCCTCTGGCGAGTCGACAAAAGGATCGGCTGAGAGCGCGATGACATCGGCCAGGTAGCCCGGGTGAAGCGCGCCGAGCTGGTGCTCACGGTGTGAGGCAAAGGCCGCCCCGAAGGTGTAGGCTCGGATGGCCTCGTGGCGGGTCAGCGTGTGTTCGGGGCCAAAGGACTGCTCGTCGTAGCCCTGGCGAGTGAGGGCGGTGGCGATGCCATGCCAGGGGTTGGGATCGTCGATGGGGTAGTCGCTGCCAGCAGCGAGTGTGGTGGGCAGAAGATCGCGCCAGGGGAAGAGACGTTGGAGCTGAGGCTCGAAGAGGCGGCGCGGTGCCCAGGGGACATCGCTGCGCAGGTGAATGGGCTGGATGCTGGCGATGACGCCGAGCTCAGCGAAGCGAGGGCAGTCGTCGGGGTGAACGATCTGGGCGTGCTCAAGTCGGGGGCGAAGCCGCGCTCGGAGCTCGGGGGGCACTGCCTCAAAGGCGTCGAGGACGTCGCGCGCGGCCGCATCGCCGATGGCATGCACGGCCACCTGCCAGCCAGCGCGCATCAACTCGGGGATGCGTGCTTTGAGGTAGCCCACAGGTTGGGTTTGCAACCCCTGGCCGCCGGTGCGGTAAGGCTCCAGAAGCCAGGCACCGGCCGATCCGAGCGCTCCGTCGGCAAAGAACTTGATGGTGCCGACCCGGTGGCCAGCAGCATCGGCCTGGCGAGGGCCGCGTTCTAAAAGCCGGTCGATATCTGGAGAGGTGCCGTCGATCCAGAAGTCGACGCGGGAGGGAAGTTCGCCATCGGCGATGAGCTCATCGACCAACTGCAGGCGTTCCATTGAGGTAAAGGCCATCGACGAGAAACTCACCCCGTGGCTTACGAGTGTGTTTGCGGTGTGGGTGAAGATCAGGCGGTCTTCTGCGGCGTTAGCCGGAGGTAGCGCGCGCAGGACCGGCTCCATGGCATGGTCGATGAGTACGCCGGTCAGCCGCCCGTCGGGACCGCGCTCGGCAAGGCCGCCGCTCAAGTCGTGGACCCGCCCGTCGAGCCCGGCGCGACGCAGCGCCTCGGAGTTGACCCAGAGGGCGTGCGCATCAACCCGGTGAAGACACACCGGCTGGTTGGGAAAGAGCTGGTCGAGGAGCGCCAGGTTGAGCGGGTGATCGTCGGCGAAGTTGTTCTCGTTCCAGTTCGTGCCCACGATCCAGCCGTCCTGGCGGGGGGCTGCCAGGCGAAGCTCATTGAGGATCTGCGCAGCGCTCATTCCCCGAAGGTCGATGGTGTGGGCTCGCAGCCCGGCCCCCCACAGGTGGATATGCGCATCGCCCAGCGCGGGCATGACACATGCCGCCTCCGGCCGAACCACCTCCGCGCTCCGACCGGCCCGCCGGCGCGCTTCTTCACCGATGGCGACCACGTGGTGACCGTCGATGAGCAGAGCGTCGGTGATTGTACCGCGGTAATCGAGGTAGATGCGTGGATGTAAGATCAACATCACTAGACCGCCTTTAGGACGCCCTGAGTTATCGGTGTGGTCGCGTCTGCTGCGCTGCGCGCCTCTCGGCCGGGCGTTGCCAGGTCTCGACGGCGAAAGCACCGCCCGACGTGTTGCGCCTCGTTCCGGTGGTTCGCAACGTCGTGTCCATCGGCGCTAACGTCTGCTCGCAGCGTAGCTTTTCAGAGCAGGGCCGGGGGGATGACCTCCCCAAAAAACACAAATTGCCGCTTCTTCGCAATCGTGTCACGGTTCCGGGGGTTACCCTCCGGTGCGCTGCCCCCCCTTGAGACGACTATGATCATCGACGCCCATGTCCACCTGATGGGGATTAATCCCCGGAATGGCTGCTACGTAAGCCCGAAGCTCTCCGGCGGATGGGCCTTTGCCTGGCTGAGCCGCGCGCTGGGGCTGGCCGGCGTCTCGCGCGAGGATCTCGACCAGGCTTACGCCGCCCAGGTCCTCCGTTGGGTTGAGGAGAGTGAGCTCGACGCGGCCGGTCTGCTGGCTTTTGACGCCATCTACGATGCAGCCGGCCACTACGATCATGAGCGCACCCGCGTCTACATCTCCAACGACTACCTCTTTGAGGTGTGTGCCCGCTCCGAGAAGTTGTTGCCGATCGCCTCGGTCAACCCGCAACGTCGCGATGCCATCGATGAGTTGGAGCGCGTCGTCGAGCGAGGGGCGGTGGCGATCAAACTTTTGCCAAACTCCCAGGACATCGATCTTGGTCGCGAGAGCTACCGCGGCTTCTGGGAGAAGATGGCCGCGCTCAACATCCCGCT
This sequence comes from Lujinxingia sediminis, assembly GCF_004005565.1. Lineage (NCBI taxonomy): Bacteria > Deltaproteobacteria > Bradymonadales > Lujinxingiaceae > Lujinxingia > Lujinxingia sediminis. The sequence goes on from NZ_SADD01000006.1 coordinate 176,117, forward strand.
GCTCACCCACACCTCCTTTGAGCACACCATTCCGCCGGTTAATCAGGCCTGGGGAAAGCCCGAACGGCTGCGCCTTCCCCTGGAGTGCGGCACGCGCGTGATCGCCGCACACTGCGCGGGCAGCGGCGTGGTGCACCCCTTTCGCGAAGATTACGACCAGTGGCGCCAGATGCTCGACGACTACCCCAATCTCTACGGCGACATCTCGGCGATGGCCTCACTTTCGCGCTTTCCCTACATCCACAAAGTGCTCGGCGATGCCACCGCGCGCAGCCGCGTGATTATGGGCAGCGACTTTCCCGTGCCGGCCAACCCCTGGGTCTTTGCCAACCAGATCGGCTGGGCGCGCGCCCGGGAGCTTCACGCGATGGAGAACCCCCTGCAGCGCAACCTGGAGATCTTCCGCGCGCTGGGCGTCGATGACGCGATGCTCACCCGCGCCGCGTCGGTGTTGTGCCTTCCAGAGGCGGCTGCGGCCCATACCACGCGAGGAGCGGGGGAGTGAGTCCGATGGATGAAGTCAACTCCTCGCCGCCACTCGTGCTGACGATCGCCGGCACCGACCCCAGCGGGGGGGCCGGCATTCAGGTCGATCTGCAGGTGATGCGCGATCTGGGCTGCCACGGGCTAAGCGTGATCAGCGCGCTCGTGTGCCAGAACACCCGGGGCGTGCGTGGCTTCGAAGCGGTGAGCCCGGGCACCTTTCGCGCCCAACTCGACGCGATCGCTGAGGATTTTGATCTTCAGGCGATCAAAATTGGCATGATCCCCGGGCTGGAATCCTTTCACGTGCTCGGCGCGTTCTTAGCCGAGCTCGATCCGGAGGTCGACGTCGTGCTCGACCCGGTGCTCGCCAGCGGTGACGGCCGCCGCGCTTTGCACGCCGAGGGGTGGTTTGAGGGGCTTGAACTCGTGCGAGAGCGCGTCGATCTTCTGACCCCCAACGTTCCCGAAGCCGCGCAGATCCTGGGGTTTGATGAGCCCGGCAGCGACGCGCTTCTGCTGGCCCGAGAGCTGCGAGATGCGGGCTGGTCGCGGGTGCTCGTCAAAGGAGGCCATCTTCCGCACGCCCCCGGACAGGGCGTCGTCGATGTACTTGCCGATGAGGCCGGCGAGCGCAGTTTTGAGCCACTTTCGCGCGTGGAGGCCGATGTTCGGGGCACCGGCTGCCAGCTCTCAAGCGCCATCGCCTGCCAGCGCGCCCGGGGGCTGAGCTGGGAGGCATCCATCACGCGCGCTCGCCAGTATCTCAATACACTGCTCCACCATAAAGCGCAGCGTATTGGGCGAGGACGCCCGGTTATTGTGCGCGCCCATCCCGAGCCCGATTAAGGGGCAAAAAGACCGCGAATTCGCGCTCAGGGCCTGCTTTATTCGAGCCGGGCGCTGTGTTAGAAGAGCGCGATTCAGGTGGTGATTTTCCAACCTTTTGTACTGCTAAGGAGTGCCGCTGTGGGCAAGGACTACAAAGATACCCTCAACCTCCCTTCGACCGACTTTCCGATGCGGGCCAACCTGGCTCAGCGCGAAGAAGAGCGCGTGAGCTGGTGGCGCGACGAAGGCATTTATGAGGCGTGGGTCGAACGCGGCAAAGCCGAAGGCTGGCCGCGTTTTATTCTTCATGACGGCCCTCCCTACGCCAACGGCAACCTCCACCACGGGCATATCCTCAACAAGACGCTCAAAGACTTCGTGGTGAAGTTCCGCAACATGGCCGGCGAGCTCTGCGAGTACGTGCCGGGCTGGGATTGCCACGGGCTGCCCATTGAGCACCAGGTCGACAAAGAGCTCGGCAAGAAGAAGCGCGAGATGACCAAGGTCGAGATTCGCAAAGCCTGTCGCGAGTACGCGCAGCGTTTTGTGGACATTCAGCGCGAGGAGTTTCGCCGGGTGATGGGGTTTGGGCAGTGGGATGACCCCTACCTGACGATGTCCTACGACTACGAGGCGACCACGGTGCGGGAGCTCGGTCGTTTCTTTGAAAAGGGCATCGTCTACCGCGGCTTTAAGCCGGTGCACTGGGACTGGGCCGCGCAGACCGCGCTGGCCGAGGCCGAGGTGGAGTACGACGCGTTCACCACCGAGCACGTGTATGTGAAGTTCCCCATCAGCGAGCTTCCCGGGGCGATCGGGGAGGCCGCCGGCGACAAAAAGACCTTCGTGGTGATCTGGACGACCACCCCCTGGACGCTGCCCGCGAACCTGGCGATTGCGCTCAACCCGGAGCTCACCTACCAGCTGGTGGCCGTGGGCGATGAGGCCTATGTGATGGCCGAAGGCCTTCGCGATGAGGTGCTTAAAGCCTGCCGCATCGAAGAGCACACGGTGCTCACGAGCTTTGAGGGCCGCGAGCTCGTCGGCGAGCTCGGCGAGGGTAAGGGACTCAAGGCGCGCCACCCCTGGATGGAGCGAGACTCGGTGCTGCTTCCGGCCGATTACGTCACCCTGGATCAGGGCACCGGCTGCGTGCACACCGCTCCCGGCCACGGTCAGGAAGACTTCGAGCTCGGGCGCCACTTCAACCTCGGCATCGTCTGCCCGGTCGATGATTACGGAAAGTTCCGCGGCCCGGATGTCGAAGAGTTCGCCGGCACCCAGGTCTTTAAGGCCAACCCCATCATCCAGCAGAAGTTGGCCGATATGGGGCTCCTGCTCAATACGCCGGGCGACAAGGTCACCATCGATCGTTACCCGCATGGTTGGCGCAGTAAAAAGCCCGTGATCTTCCGCGCCACCGAGCAGTGGTTTGTGGCAATGGAGCCCGAGGGCGCCGGCCTCGACGAAGGCTTTGAGCTTCGCAAAGCGGCGCTCGAAGAGATCGAGAAGGTCAACTGGGTTCCCGGCTGGGGCCGCGACCGTATCCACGGAATGGTTTCAGGCCGCCCGGACTGGTGCATCAGCCGCCAGCGTAGCTGGGGTGTGCCGATCACCGTGATGTACTGCCGTCATTGCAACGAGGCGCTGGCCACCCGTGAGATCGCCGAGCACGTCGCCGATCTGGTCGAAGACCATGGCGCCGATGTCTGGTTTGAGCGCGACGCGAAAGAGCTCGTGCCCGAGGGCACGGTCTGCCCGGCGTGCGGCGGCGACGACTTCCGCAAAGAAGAAGATATCCTCGATGTGTGGTTCGACTCCGGGGTGTCCTGGTCGGCGGTGCTCGACCGTAAGATGGGCGTGGGCACCCGCGCCGACCTCTACCTTGAGGGCAGCGACCAGCACCGCGGCTGGTTCCAGTCCAGCCTTCTGGCCGGCATTGTCTCCCGCGGCCACTCGCCCTACAGCACCTGCCTGACCCACGGCTTTGTGACCGACGAAGACGGCCGCAAGTACTCCAAGTCCAGCAAGAACTTCGAGCCGCCCCAGCGCATGCTCGATCAGTACGGCGCCGAGATCTTGAGGATGTGGGTCGCAGCGGTCGACTACCGCGGCGACATCACCCTCTCCACCGAGATCCTCAAGCGCATCTCGGATGCCTACCGCAAGGTGCGCAACACCTTCCGCTTCTTGCTCGGCGGGCTGGAGGGCTTTGAGCCTGCGCAGGCGTTGCCGCTCGATGAGCTCGAAGAGATCGACCGCTGGGTGCTGCACCGCACCGCCGAGGCGATCGAGCGCATTGAGGAGGCCTACCGCGGCTACCAGTTCCACACCATCTACCACACGCTGGTGCAGCTGGTGACGGTGGACCTCTCCAATGTCTATATGGACGTGACCAAAGACCGCATGTACTGCGAGGCTCCGGGCTCGCGCGAGCGCCTCAGCGGTCAGACCGCCTACTGGCTGGTGGTCGACGCGCTGGTGCGCGCGGTCGCGCCCATCCTCTCATTCACCTGCGAAGAGGCCTGGGAGCATCTTCCCCACGGCGAAGCGGCCGAGAAGAGCGTCTTCCTGGCGGGCTTTCCCACCCACACCGGCGCCTGGAAAGACGCCGAACTCGGTGAGCGCTGGGAGCAACTTCTGGAGGTGCGTCAGGAGGCCCAGAAGGCCATGGAAGCCAAACGGGCCCGGAAGGGCGAGCGTAAAGAGGGGCAGATCGGCAGCAGCCAGGAGGCGCACCTGACGCTCAAAGCCTCCGGCGCCACGTTGAGCCTGCTGCGCAGCTGCGAGCAGAACCTGCCGGCTTTCTTCATCGCCAGCGCGGTGGAGGTCGAAGAGGGCACCCCGGCCGAAGGCAAGCTCGTGGAGGTCGGCGTGGTTCCGGCTTCCGGGCAGAAATGTCCGCGTTGTTGGAACTTCTGGATCGAGGCCGGCAGCGAGGACGAGGTCTGCCCGCGCTGCGCCAGCGTGCTTGAGGTGATCGAAGGATGAAGAACGCGTCGCTTATGAAATACGGGCTCTTCGCGCTGATCGTGGTCATTGGCGTGGCGCTCGACCAGTGGTCGAAGTGGTACGCCGAGAGCTGGCTTGCCACCGAGCGCCCGGGCTTCTTTTCGCACCCCATCGTGCTGGAAGTGCCCGAGCAGGCCGAAGGCACCACGGTGGAGGCCTACCTCACCGAGACCTTCGAGGCGAATAGCCCCGAAGAGGTCAAAACCATCGCGCAGCTCTACACGCGCACCGAAGATGGCCAACACCTTCACCCGGAGAGTGAGCTTGAGGCCGGGCAGGTGATCGAGGTGACCAACCGCGAAGTCACGGTCATTGAGGGCTACTGGGACTTTCAATACACCCGCAACCCGGGCGCGGCCTTTGGTATTTTTGCCGATAAAGACAGCTCGTTTCGCGAGCCCTTCTTCCTGGCTGTCAGTCTTCTGGCGGTGTTCATCATCCTGGGGCTTCTGCGCGGGGTTCAGAACGATCAGCGTCTGCTGCTCTGGGCGCTGGCGCTGATTGCCGGTGGCGCGTTGGGCAACTTCATCGACCGCGCGCGCTACGGCTATGTCACCGACTTCATCGTCTGGAAGTATACCGATGCCCACCGCTGGCCGACGTTTAACATCGCCGACGCGCTGATCTGTGTGGGGGTGGCCTTTATGGTCATCGAGATGATCCGCGACGTGATGCGCGAGCGTGGCGAGAGAGCGCAGGTCGAAGAGGTCTGAGTTCCCCCGGTGTTAGAGCATGGTTTGAACGTCAAAAAAGCCGCCCCGAGTCTCGGGGGCGGCTTTTTTGATGAGAGGATATCGAAAGGCGGTGGCGGGCCGGTTTCAGCCCAGCTGATCGAGGAAGTCGAGCTTGACCTCGTCACCCAGGCGGTCGAGCAGAAAGCGGCGGAAGTCGTCACGGATCTGCACCTCGACCTGGCGGATACGTTCTTTGGAGACGCCCCAGTATTCGCCAAGGTCAACCAGGCTGCGGGGCTCCTCGGCGATCATGCGATCAAACCAGATGGTCATCTCGCGTTCGTCTTCGAGGTTCTCGCCAAAGGCATTGATGGCCTCACGCAGGCGAGTGGCCAGGTCGTAATCGGTGACCAGCTCTTCGGGGTCGGCCGTCTCCGAGTGCATCAACTCGCCGACGGTGGTCTTTTCGTGGCCGGGAGCCTGGGCGTCGAGGTAGACCGGCGGGGCGTCGAGCTGGGCGGCCACGCGCACCACCTCGCTCTCATCGACATCGAGGTAGTCGGCGATAAGCGCCGGGGTGGGGTTGGGGTGGCCCTGACGCATCAACTCGCGGCGAGCTTTTTTGAGGTTGTAGAAGAGCTTGCGCCCGGCGCGCGAGCTCCCAATTTTGACCGGGTGGAGATGATTCATCAGGTAGTTGAGAATCATCGCCCGAATCCAGTACTGGGCGTAGCTTGTGAATTTGACGCCGCGGTACGGATCGTAGCGGGTGACGGCTTCGGCCAGTCCCACGTTGCCCTCCTGGATCAGGTCGAGGAGGTTGGTCCAACGTCGCTGGTACTCGCGGGCCAGCTTCACCACCAGACGCAGGTTGGTGAGGATGAGCATCTTGCCGGCGTTACGGTCGTTTTCGTTGACGTAGCGCTCGGCCAGCTCCTGCTGTTCATCAGCGGGCAGGGGCTCGATGTAGTTGAGGCGGGCCAGGTAGGCAGTCAGCGGATCGGCGCTGGCGGGCAGATTGAGGTTGGAGCCACGCATCATCGGCAGGCTCAAGTCGCCAAAAAGTTCGGAGGCGTCATTGAGCGAACCGGCATCAAGCCCCATCTCCTGATCGGTGCCCTTGAGCTTGACGCTGCTGTGCTTGCCCTTGTCGACGAGCACTTCAACTTTCGAGGTGGTCGATTCGTTGGGTTTGGGATGTTGGGTAGTCATAAAGTCGATACCCCCTTCACGGAAGTTGTCCGACTTCGAACGTATCGAAGATCCGAAGCGGACCAGAATGCGAACTCACCAGCAGAGATGCTGCGGTGAGGATCGACGTTTCAAAGATCTCGCAGGCAAAACACCACGGTCGGTTGTTCTATTCGACCTCGTGGTGTCGCCACGGCCGGGAGACCTGGACGGCGATCAAACTAGAAATCTAGGCACCGCGTTCGTCCGGACACACCCCGGCGAGCACAACGCTGCCTGTGCGCGGTGATAGGACGCGGTATGAGGCGGTCGTCTTACACCTGCGATGAGGTGGACGACCTACAGCTACGGCAGGGTGGAATGAACGCAGGGTAGAGCAGAGCGGCCCGGGCGTCGATCGAAAGTTTTCCCCAGCGCCAGCCGGAACGTTGAGTGCCGACCGAGCTTAGAAGAAGACCGAGAAGCCGCCGGCGATGTAGCCGAACTTCGAGCTCTGGTTGAGGTCGTGACGATAGGAGATATCCAGGCCGGCGGCCTGAGAGCGCCATCCGAAGCCGGCGGTGATCAGGTTGCGGTCGAAGAAGCCGCGTCGCTCAAAGCCCAGGCGCAGCGGGATGGCGTTGGCCGCCAGGTACTCCAGGCCCACTCCGAAGTCGAAGACCGGATCGTCGGCGGAGGTGATATCCACCATGGCCTGGCCGGTGAACTGAAAGGTGGTCGCCGTGCCCAGACCAAAACCTCCGCCGATACGCGTGGGCACCGAGCCGCGACAGCGCGCGTTGTCGCGGCAGGGATCGATGAGGTTCTGACCGGTCACTCCCAGATGCACCATTTCACCGACGCGAAACATGGCGCCCACATCGACGCTGAAGCCCTTAAAGAGCACCTGGCTGTCTTCGTCGTCGGGGTCCTCCGGCAGGGAGGTGTCGCTAAAGTGCATGTAGCGTCCGCCCACGCCGATCGAGATACGCTCGGGGATCACGGGCACCGCCGCGGCAAAGCGCACGTCGTGTCCGGAGAGGTCGGCGTGATCTTCGGAACCGAAATAGTAGGAGTAGGCCACGCCGGCGGCGATCTGCGGGTTGGTCTTGCTGTCGGCGATGCCCGCGCTCAGCAGCCCCCCCTGGGGGGTGTAGGTAAAGGCACCGTCGAGGATGTACATCTCACCGCGGGCCAGCCCGGCCGGGTTATGGTAGAGGCTGTCAACGCCGGCGGCGATGGGGGTAAGGGCGTTGCCCATACCGGCAGGCCGCACGCCGGAGAAGGTCTCCGGCAGGGGATCGGATTGCTGGGCTGCGGCGGTGGCCGCCGAGGAGATCGTGAGCAAAGTAGCGATCAAAAACGTGGCGCGTTGATGCGTCATGCGTGTGCTCCCGGAGAGCCAGAAATCCAGACCAGTTCGTCAATAAGGGGGGCCCGACTATGGGCATGTTGGGCCGCGGGCAGTGATACCCGAAAGGCTGCCCCGGCGGCAACCGCGCGCGCCGATCGGCAGGCTGACTACCCGCGCCGTAGAAGTTGACGCACAGCCGGGTGCGGATCTTCACCGCGCATCATCGCGCTGACGGACTGCGCGCTCAAAGGCGCCAGCAGAATGCCGTTTCGGCCGTGGCCCAGCGAGGTAAAAAGTCCCTCGATGGAGGTGGGGCCGAGCGCCGGGAGGTTGGCCAGGGATACGGGCCGAAAGCCCACCCACTGGTCGAGGATGGGCGCGTCGTAGATGCCGGGGAGGGTCTCCCAGGCACCACGCAGAAGTTCGAAGACACCGCCGGCGGTCAGCCTGGCGTCAAAACCTCGTTCCTCGCTGGTGGCCCCCACGACAAGCTGGCCGCCGGCCTCATCGCCGGCGCGCGGGACGAGGTAGGCATCGGGTGCGCGGATGACATGCTGGCACAGAGGTGGGTCTCCAAGCCCCAGCACCAGGACCTGGCCGCGGACGGCCCGGATGTGGGGGAGGATGCCGCGGGGGAGGCCCTCGAGTTTACGGGCCCAGGCGCCGTTGGCCACGAGCACGTTTGGGGCGTCGAGCTCACGACCATCGTCCAGGGTAATGCCGCGCACCCGCCCAGCCGCGTCGTCGAGGCGGACTGCGCGAACCCCGGTGTGGGTATGTAACCTACCGCCGCGCGCCTGAAACGCCCCGGCCAGAGCTTCCATCAGCCGCTGGGGATGCACCTGGTGATCGGAGGGGCAAAAAAGCCCCATGGTGATGGTGGGGGAGAGCCCCGGCTCGATCTGGCGCGCCTGATCGCCTGTGAGCTGTTCTACGGGCAGCTCCAGCTTACGGTGGTAGCGGTGCATATGGGCCAGGGCCTCGGCATCGTCGCGATCGATGCCGACGACGAGCGTGCCCCGGCTGCGGTAGTCCACATCGACGCCGCTCTCCTCCTGCAACTCGCGGACAAAGTCCGGGTAGAGTGAAAGGCTTGCCTGGCCCAGCCCCAGCTGAAGCTCTTCTTCAAAATGGGCCTCGGCTGCCGGCGCGAGCATGCCAGCGGCGCGGGTGGAGGCGCCAAAGCCCGGGGTATGGCGGTCGAAGACGTCGACCTCCCAGCCTTCCTGGACCAGGCGCCAGGCCGCTCCCAACCCGGCAACCCCCCCGCCGATGACGATGGCATGTTGATTGTCGCTCATAGAAGTGAGTCACTCATCCACAGGCGAAGTCCCTCGAGCCACAGCGGCCAGCCGGCGTATGCGTCGGTCAACGCCAGGAGCACCCCGAAGAAGATCGGGATGGCGAAGGGCAGATAGGCTCGCTCATCGGTCTCCATCTTCACACCCAGGTTGGTGCGCGAGGTGATGCTGAAGAACATCGCCTTCATCACCAGCCACAATCGCTTGATGAGCTCCGTGATGTAGCCATTGGCGACCGAGAGGATAATGCCCATCGCCAGCCCCACAAGAGTCGCATAGAAAAAGACCTCGTAGAGTCCGGAGAAGCCCACAAAGGCCCCGATCATGGCTAACAGTTTAATGTCGCCACCTCCCAGCCAGCGAAAGGGCAAGATCAGGATCCCCACCACCAGCACCGTCAGCGCTGCCAGCAGTCCCGAGCCCAGCCCCGCCCAGCCAAAGGCCAGGGTATGGGCCACAAGCCCGATGATCACGCCCGGGTAGGTGAGCTTGTTGAACACCTTGCGCTGTTGAAAGTCGGTGATGGCCGAGATCAGGCAGATCACAAAGAGAGGCACCATCACAAGGAGCTGGGCCCAGAGGGGAAGTTCGGTAAAGGGTTGCATGAAGCTAGCCTCATCAGAGAGCAGGAGAGGTCTTCGGGCACCTCGGCGGTGGTATGTGACCATGGAACGCACACCACATAAATCGTGACATGATGGCGCACCGTGGCCACTTCCGGCACCGCATCAAAATCCCATGGCAACGCTTAGAAGATCCACAGGCCGTTGACCGCCGCGTGATTATCCGTCCAGGTGACCGCCGGGCCGGTGTAGGTTTGCCAGCGCGGATCGAGGGCCTCAAGCGCCTGTGTCTTTTTGGCGTCTCGGGTGAGCACGCCCCAGGTCGAGGCAACCCGACCCTCGGCGATCTCCTGATCGCTTAAGTGCACATCATCCACCACTCGAAACTCCAGATCATGGGCGTCGGCAAGCCCGCGTAGCACCGGGATCAGGTCGAAGTAGCGGTTGGAGATATGAACCGCGATCAATCCGTCATCTTCGATGCGCGAGAGGTAGAGCTCGATCGCCTCGACGGTCAGCAGGTGAATGGGAATGGCGTCCGAGCTGAAGGCATCAATGATGAGCATGCCGTAGGGATCGCCGGATTCGCGCTGCTGGAGCTGAATGCGCGCATCACCGGCGACATAATCGAGTTCGGCCGTTGGCGATCGGCCCACGTTGCCAAAGCCTTTGGCCGCCTCGATCACCGCCGGGTCGAGCTCGTAGAAGGTCAGCGAATCTACGGGCTCGGCGTAGCAGGCATGCGAGCCCAGCCCCAGGCCAATCACTGCCATGCGGCGCGTGGTGACGTGGTTGCGGTAGAGCTCAAAGAGGCTGCCCATCGGCCCGCGCAGATCGTAGTAGTTCTGGGGCGTGCAGCCCTCATCCTCGATCAGGGCGTGGCCGTGGAAAGTGCCCCCGTGGATCATGCGGTACTCTGTATCCGACTTCAGGATCTCGACAACCCCGTAAAAGGTGCGCTTTTTGAAGACCGTGTCGTACTCCACGCTGACCAGTGAGGCCGCCATAAAGATGCCCAGCAGTCCCAGTCCGAAGCGGGCCGGGCGCTCGACCTGGCTGTAGGCGATGACCGCCGGGACGGCCAGCAGCATAAAACTAAGGACGTCGGTATGGACGAACTCGCTGCGCTTGAGCAGCCACACGCTCCCCAGCATCAAGAGCGTGGCTACCAGCGGGGCGGCGCGCTTCCAGGGCCGGTCCGGATCGGCCAGATCTGCAGCCGATTGTGGCCGCAGCGCGCAGGCAAGGATCAGCACCAGGGGGTATTCCCAGATGCTGGTAAAGAGCAGCGGGGCGAGCAGGGTATTGAAGACCCCGCCGAGCAGTCCGCCGATCGACATGTAGAGGTAAAAACCGGTCAGGTACTTCGCCGAGGGGCGACTGGCGGCCAGGCGGCCGTGCAGCACCAGGGTGACCAGGGCAAAGAAGAGCACATGCAGAGGCAGGAGCAGCCAGGCAGGGTTGGTTGCCCCCATCATCCAGCCGATTAAGAGTACCGTGCCCAGCAAGCTCATCACGCGGCCCAGTAAGGGCAGGTTGAGCTTGAGCGAGGAGAAGACCACGATGAAGGAGGCGATGAAGATCGCCAGCGGAATCACCCAGAGCAGCGGAAAGGCGGCTACATCGGTGGTGATGTACGTGGTCACGCCGAGCATCAGGCTCGAGGGCACAAAGGCGTAGAGGATCCACAGGCCTTTCTGGCGCGAGGTGGGGGCGGGCGCATCATCGGCGCCGGCGGCCTCGCGCGGGAGGGAGGTTTTGCCTTGATAGTCTGGCGAGGCTTTTAGAGTCATGACCCCGCAGATGCCCATTAAGACAGCCAGAGCTACAAAACCTCCACTCCACCCGGTAGCCTGCTCGCGTACCCCGAAGAGGGGCTCTACAAGCAGCGGAAAGGCAAGAAGCGCCAGCAGGCTTCCGGCGTTGCTGGCAGCATAAAGAAAGTAGGGGTCATGGGCGCGAGGGTGGTCCTGGCGCGCGAACCAGGCCTGGAGCAAGGGGGAGGATGTCGATAGGGCCATAAAAGGCAAACCCACACCCAGTCCCAGGGCGGCGACGAGCCAGAGCACGGGCTGATGCACCAGCCAGTCGCTGGAGAAGTCCATGCGGTTCATGCTCAGCGGCAAGGCGACCACTGCGGCGATGAGCAGCCCGACGTGAAGAATGAGCTGAGGGCGTGCCCGGAGTTTGGAGATGCCGTGAGCCCAGAGGTATCCGAGCAGCAGGATGGCCTGAAAAAACATCATGCAGGTGTTCCACACCCCGGGAGTCCCACCCAGAAAGGGAAGGAGCATCTTGCCGGCCATCGGCTGCACCCCGAAGAGCAGCAGCGCGCTCAAGAAAATCGTTAGCGTGAACACGACGACCATAATCACCTCAATCGTGGGCATTGCCCGCTCGCCGGACATCCCTGTCTTCTTGCAAAAGCCTGCGTCCTCTCAGGCTGGACCACGTCCTGCGGGTTCGCCGGGCGATGGGGCCCTGGCGGCCGGGGGGGCCGGAGAGGCCGGAGAGGCCGTGATCCTAACACGCGCGTTACCGGCGATGAAGCGCTCCGCGCCGCGCTCGATCGGCGCTGAAACAATAAGAGCCCGCCACGAATGATGGCGGGCTCTCTGCCCGGAGCACCGAGGTGCTCCAGGTCACGATCAGACGTCGATCAGCCGGTCGGGCGGCTGGAGAAGTCGACGTTGGTCTTCACATCGGTGTTCGCTTCCTGGAACTTCTTGGCAACGGTGCCACCGAAGGCCTTCACGATCATGATCACGAAGCAGGCGATGAGCACGAGCAGGATGATGTACTCGGTGGCGGTGGCGCCGTCTTCGTCGTTGTGCAGCGAGATAAGCAGGTTCTTAACGTTTTCCATCGGGGTGCCTCCCAGGGGTTTGACCTGTGTGTCGACAGGCCGGTTTGTGAAGATTCACTCGACGCGCTGTTTGGGCGCTTCGGGTGAAGATTACAGCAACGAGTGTGCCAGGTGTTGAAAAAAAGTGAAACAGGGTGATTCCGCGTAACTTTGAGCCTGAGGTGTGCCAACCTGGCACGATCCTCGGGATCGAGTCCCCACGACCTCAGACCGCAGGGTGGGCCAGCCACCATACGAGGAAGTCGCGGTAGGCCTTGACGTAGACCGCCGTCGAGATCAACGCGATGGTCGCGCCAATGGAGATCAGCGAGAAGATGATCAGGTACTCGGTGTAGGCCACGCCGCTATCTTCGTGATGAAGACGCGCCAGGGCATCGACCAGCCTACCTTTGATGTGAGTCATCGCGTTCATGGGATCCTCATTCGGTGATCCAGTCAGGCCATCGCACCTTCTAAAAACGCGCCAGCCGGCAGCTTTTTATGGAGGTGCGGAGTGCGGGGACGATCCAGACGTTACGTATGTGGCGAGTCCGGGTCAAGCTGGCCTGCGATCCTGGCCAGCGAGGTGTGAAGACCGGTGAGTTGCCACACCGCAGGACTTTGTTTGCAAGGAGTGGGCCAGTCTCTGTCCGGTGTGAAATCTCATCGGAGGTGGGCGTGTTTGACAGCGGCAAGGCGCGCAGACTACACCCGCCGGGCTTCATGCGCCCGAACCGGTGAGATGCGTGTGATGGTAGAGACAAGCGAGGGTGAAGGTGTCCGACGAGTTCGCAGTGGCCATTCAAGAGGGGCAAAACGATGAGGCGCGACCGCAGCGCGAGGAGCGCTACCCGGTCGATCGACTCTCGGAGCTGGTGGGGACAAACCATCCGGTGGAGGTGCAGGCTGGCGCCGGGGCGTTGATGTCGGCGGTGCTCTCGCACCTCTCAACCAGGGTAAGGCGCCCGGTGGTGGTGCTCACCGCCGAGGAGCGGGAGGCCGAGCGGCTGGCCACCGATCTGCGCCTCTTCTGCGGCGCTGACGAGGAGCCTGACGAGGTTGTGGGGCTGGCCCCCGAAGACGAGCGGCTGGAGGAGGCGGTGGTTCACTTCCCCTCCTACGATGTGGGGCCTTTTTACCAGGCTACGGCCGATCGACGTGTCACGATGGCGCGCCTGGCCGCACTGCATGCGCTGCGCGCTCAGAAGCCGCCGCGCTACACCGTGGCTTCGGTGGGCGCGGCGATGCGACGCACGTTGGCCCCTGCGGTCTTTTCGCAGCATACGCACCGCCTCACCATCGAAGATGCGCTCGATAACGAGCGGCTGCGCGAGATGATGGCGCATCTGGGCTACTCGGAGGTGCCGGTGGTCGAGGATGCCGGCACGTTTGCTGTGCGCGGCGACATCGTCGACATCTTCTCACCCCACGAAGAGCATCCGGTGCGCGTGGAGCGCTGGGGCGATGAGATCGCCGAGATCCGCCAGTTTCATAAAGAGACTCAGCGCAGCCTTCAGGAGCGAGGCCACTGCGAGATCTTCCCGGTGCGCGAGGCCATCCTCAACAAAGAGGGCGTGGCCCGCGCCATCGCAAAGCTGCGCGCGCTCAGCGCGGAGATGGGCAGGCCCTCGAGCGATCTTCGCGATCTGATCGCCGATCTTCAGGCCGGGCTGCATGTGGTCGGCATGGAGGCGTTGCTTCCGGCGCTTTATGAGGAGATGGGCGATCTTCTCGACTATGTGCCCGCCGATGCTGTGGTCGTGGTGCTGGAGCCTTCGGCGTTTATGGCCAAAGCCCGCACGCTCTTTGAGAAGCGTCTGGGCGAGTTTGAGGCCTCCCGCGCCGAGGAAGACTACGTCTTTGAGGTCGACGCCTACTATCGCCGTCCCGACGCAGTGGGCGAGTGGCTCGGAGCGCATTCGCCTGTGGAGTGGCGGCGCGTCGCGATGATCGAAGATGTGCAGGAGCGGGGCTGGCCTGTGCCTGAGGAGCACCTGGAGTTTCGGGTGCGCGAGAACAACGACATCATCGCGTTGCGCAAGCACTTTCAGGGGGTGGAGCAGACCGTTAAGGCGCTCAGCGAGAAGCTCGACGCGTGGAAGGAGCGCTACGGGCGCATCTGCTTTGCGTGTCGCACCGGCGCGCAGGCGGAGCGCCTGGTGGAGCTCTTAAATAGCTATGGTCAGGATGCGATGGTGCTCAGCGCGCCCCTCGACATCAGCGAGCCGGTGCCTCCGCCAGCTGATGTTCTGGAGGTCTACGCCGGGGAGCTCAGCGCCGGGTTTCGCTCCGAGCTCCTGGGGGTGGCGCTGATCTCCGGGGTGGAGCTCTTTGGTCAGCGGGTGGTCACGCATCAGCAAAAGTCGATCACCGAACACGCCGCCATCACCCACTTTAAGGATCTCAACGACGGCGATCTGGTGGTGCACGTCGACTTCGGGATCGGCCGCTACCGGGGTATTGCCCACCTGGATGTGGAGGGGATCGGCAACGACTTTTTGCACATCGAGTACGCCGGCGGCGATAAGCTCTATCTGCCGGTCTACCGCCTGGGGCGTGTGCAGAAGTACATCGGTGGGGGCGATAACGTCGCGCTCGATAAGCTCGGGGGCACCCGCTGGGATCGCACCAAAGAGAAGGTCAAAGAGAATATCCGCGAGCTTGCCGGCGATCTTCTGGCGCTTTATGCCAAGCGGGAGCTGACCAAAGGCATCAAGTTCAGTCCGCCCGACGCCTTCTATGAGGAGTTTGAGCAGGCCTTCCCCTTCGATGAGACCCCCGATCAGGCTCGCGCCATTCACGAGGTGCTCAACGATATGTCGAAGTCGCGGCCGATGGACCGGCTC
The DNA here is from genome assembly GCF_004005565.1 of Lujinxingia sediminis. Classification (NCBI taxonomy): domain Bacteria; class Deltaproteobacteria; order Bradymonadales; family Lujinxingiaceae; genus Lujinxingia; species Lujinxingia sediminis. The sequence goes on from NZ_SADD01000006.1 coordinate 191,196, forward strand.
ATCTGTGGCGACGTGGGCTTTGGCAAGACGGAGGTGGGCATCCGCGCGGCCATGAAGGCGGTGATGGACGGCAGGCAGGTGGCCGTGCTCGTGCCCACCACGCTCTTGAGCGAGCAGCATGCGATCTCATTTGAGAAGCGCGTCAAGGCGTTCGGGGCGCGGGTGGCGGCGATCAACCGCTTTCGCTCGGCCAAAGAGGTCAAGGACATTCTGGCCGATACCGCCGCCGGAAAGATCGATGTGCTCATCGGCACCCACCGCATACTCTCCCGTGACGTAGAGTTTGCCGATCTGGGGCTTCTGGTCGTCGATGAGGAGCAGCGCTTCGGGGTGGCGCATAAAGAGAAGATCAAGAAGATGCGCGCCAACATCGACGTGCTCACGCTCTCGGCCACGCCGATCCCGCGCACCCTGCAGATGAGTATGCTGGGGATTCGCGACCTCTCGATCATCGCCACTCCGCCGCATAACCGTCTTTCGGTGCGCACGCATGTGGCCAAGTTCAGCGACTCGGTGGTGCGCGAGGCGATCATGCGCGAGCTGGGCCGCGGCGGGCAGGTCTTCTTCGTGCATAACCGGGTGCAGACCATTGAGGAGATGGCGCGGCATCTGCGCGAGATCGTACCCGAGGCGCGCATTGGCATCGGGCATGGGCAGATGGCCGAGGGTAAGCTCGAAGAGGTGATGTACGCCTACATCCGCGGTGAGATTAACGTGCTCTTGTGCACGAGCATCGTCGAGAGCGGGCTGGATATCCCCAACGCCAACACGATCATCGTCAACCGCGCCGACATGTTCGGCCTCTCCCAGCTCTATCAGCTGCGGGGGCGAGTGGGGCGCGGAAGTCAGCGCGCATACGCGTATCTGCTGGTGCCGGCCAGGCGCACGCTTCCCGATGATGCCCAAAAGCGTCTGGAGGTCATTCAGACCTACACCGACCTTGGCAGCGGGTTTCACGTGGCGAGCTACGATCTGGAGATCCGGGGGGCGGGTAACCTGCTCTCCGACGATCAATCCGGCCATGTGGTGGCCGTCGGCCTCGACCTCTACACCGAGCTTCTGGAGGAGGCGATCGCCGATATCCGCGGCCAGGAGCTCGAAGATGAGCTTGAGCCGGAGGTCAACATCCCGGTGGAAGCGTTTATCCCCGACACCTACATCCCGGCGACAAGCCTGCGCCTGATGTTCTATAAGCGCTTCTCGCTGGCGCGCTCGGGCGATGAGCTGGCGATGATCTTTGAGGAGCTCGTCGATCGCTTTGGCGAGCCGCCAAATTCAGTGCGAAACCTGCGCGATCTGATCAGCGTGAAGATCGATCTCCGTCGTCTGGGCGCAGCGCGTCTCGACGCCGGGATGAGCGCGATTGCCATGGAGCTCGACCCGCGCACCCCGCTCAACCCGGCGGCTGTGCTCGAGCTGGTGAATGCGAGCGGCGGGCGCTGGCGCCTGACCGCCGAGATGAAGTTGATCTACAAGCTCAAGGTTGATGAGTCGGCTCAACTGATGCGCACCGCGCGCAGCATTCTCAATCAACTGCTGGCGTTGTAGGGTGGGGTCGAGATGATGATGATGAAAAACGCAACGATACAGCTCGCGGGGATGGTGCTAAGCGGGGCGCTTCTTGTGGCGTGCGCGCCGCAGAAGCCCTCCGCCGAAGGGGATGCTCCGCGCCCGGAGCGCGCTGACGAGGGCGCTCCGGGCCAGGATCAGGTGGTCGCCCGGGTCAACGGTGAGGCCATCACCCGCGCCGAGTTCGAGCGGCGCATCGAGAGCCTCGCGCCGCACGCCCGCGCCCGATTGCAGTCGCCGGAGCAACGCGAAGACTTTTTAAAAAGCGTGGTGCAGTTTGAGGTGATGGCCGACGCCGCCGAGGAGGCCGGCCTTGGCCAGAGCCCCCAGGTGCGCCACGCCATGCGCGAGGTCATGGTGCGCCTGATGCTCGCTGAACACCTTCGCGAAGAGGGCGGCGCGGCGGTGGGCGAAGAGGAGCTGCAGGCCTATTACGACGCCAATCGCGAGGATTTTGCGCGGCCTGCCCGCCGCATGGTCTATGAGCTTGTGACCCAGACCCGCGAGGAGGCCGAGCGCCTGCGCCGCCGTTTTGTCGAAGAGGCCCACCCCACCACCGAGGAGGCGCTGGGCGCCTTCGCCGAGCTCGCCGGGCAGTACTCCTTCGATCGCAGCACCGGCGATCGCAGCGGGGCGCGGGGTTGGGTGGAGGCAGGCCAGCCGGTGGCCGGCGCCGACGCAGTCTTCGAGACACCCGTGGGCCAGGCTTCAAACCCCTATGAGGATGATCGTGGCTGGGTGGTGGTGTTTGTCGCCGAGGAAGAACCGGCGCGTCAGCCGATGTTGAGCGAGGTGGAGCGCGAGCTGCGCACGCGTCTGCTCGAAGAGAAAAAGCGTCGGTTGCGCACCGAGCTGGTCGAGGGACTGATGGCTGAGGCCACCATTGAAATCGACGAAGAGGTGCTGGCCGACGTTCAGGCTCCCGAGCCCCGGCTTCCCGCTCGTCTTCGCGATCTTCCGCGCCTTCCGGTGCGCGATCAGGGCTCCGGCGATTGAGTCGCCTGTGCCCTCGCCAGGATTGTCGATACCTGTCAGGTTTTACCCATTGAGAGCATGTATTATGAGTCGATTCACCCTGCTGCGATCCTTTTTGCTGGCCGTGCTGGCCCTTGGCAGCGCCGGAGCCCTCAGCGCGGCGGCACCCTCGACGGCTCACGCCGCCATCATCGACCGGGTGGTGGCGCAGGTGAACGATGAGATCGTCACCCTCTATGAGCTCGAGAAAGAGGCGCGCACCTACCTTGTGCAGCAGGGGCGCAGCGCGCGGGTGCTCGAGGACCCGGAGCGTCGCGAAGATGTGCTGCGCGAGGTGCTCGACGACCTCGTGGAGCGCCTGCTGATCAACCAGGCCGCCTCCGAGGTCGGGGAGGCGGTCAGCGACGCGGAGGTCGATGAGTGGATGCGGACGCTGCGCCAGCAGCAGGGGCTCGACGAGCAGCAGTTTATGCAGATGGTCGCCCAGTACGGCATCGACTTTGAGACCTACCAGGAGGTCGTGCGCGATAACCTCTTGCGCATGCGCATGGTCAGCTTAAGTGGTCGCAGCGCCACGGTAGCCGACTCGGAGATCGACTCGATCTACCGCCGTCGTCACGGATCGTCAGGGAAAGAGCGCTTTATTCGCGTGCGTCATATCCTGGTCGAGGTTGACGGGGAGAGTGAGGCAGCCGAGGAGGCCGCGCGCCAGCGCGCCTCCGAGCTCCGGGCGATGGTGGATCAGGGCGCTGACTTTGCCGAGGTTGCCCGCCAGCACAGCGAAGGTCCGGGCAAGGATCAGGGCGGCATGCTCGGGGAGTTTCGCCGCGGGCAGCTCGAAGCGACCTTTGAACAGGCCGCCTTTGCCATGGAGCCCGGCCAGATCTCGGAGCCTGTGCGCACGCCCTTTGGCTACCACATCATTGAGGTGGTCGAGAGTGAGGAGCGCGTGGCCCAGGCGTCCGCCGAGCGGCGTGCCCGCATCCGTGCCGAGCTTCAGGAGCAGGCGATGAATCGCCAGATCGAGGCCTACCTTCAGACCCTTCGCGCCAAAGCCTATGTCGACATCCGCTACTGAGTCCTCTGAGGCGTCCGAACGCATGACCTCATCCAAAAAACCGGTGCGCCTGGCGCTGACCATGGGTGATGCTGCCGGCATCGGACCGGAGGTCATCGTCAAGACCCTGGCGCATCTCGACGCCACCGATAGCCCGATGGAAGCGGTGGTCTACGGAAGCGGCGAGGTGATGCGCCAGGAGGCCCGCGCGCTCGGGTACGCTGGCGAGTTCGAGGTGGTGGAGGTGGGGCCGGAGCTCGATTTTACGAGTCGCCCGGTGGGTCAGCTTGATCGGCGCGCGGCGCTTGTGCAGTGGCGCGCGCTGCAGCGCGCGATGGAGGACGTGGATCAGGGGCTGGCCGACGCGATCGTGACCGCTCCCTGGAACAAAGCCCTCTTTGAGTTGGTGGAGATGCCGGTGGTGGGCCACACCGAGGTCTTGCAGGCCCATTACGGCCGGGAGCGCGTGGTGATGATGCTCGGTGGCGAGCGTCTGAAGGTGGCGCTGGTGACCACGCACGTGGCGCTCTCCGAGGTCAGCCAGCGCCTCAACGCTCCCCTGCTTCGGGAGATCTGCGCGGTGACGCTGGCCGGGCTGCGCGAGCGTTTTGGCATCGATTCGCCGCGCCTGGCGGTCTGTGGTCTTAATCCCCACGCTGGCGAGCGCGGCCATATGGGCGACGAAGAGCTCGTGTGGATCGACCAGGCGGTCGCCGAGCTGGACCGGGAGTTTCTCGCCGCCGAGATCAGCGGGCCCTGGCCTGCGGACACCCTCTTTGCGAAGTTCCGTGGCGAGCGAACCCCCTTTGATGCCGTGATCTGCATGTACCACGACCAGGGGCTTATCCCCTTGAAATTGTTGCATTTCGGGGAGTCCGCCAACATCACTCTGGGGCTTCCCATCATCCGCACCTCGGTCGATCATGGCACCGCCTACGACATCGCCGGAGCGGGAGTGGCCGACGCCGGATCGATGATTTACGCCACCGAGTTGGCTGCCACGATGGTGGCGCGAGCACGTCAGAGGGCCTCTTGAACTCCCGATCGTCGAGCGCGGAGGGCTTCGAAGCATCGATAGCTCGCGGCGTGCAGCGCGGCCCCGAAGTTTGAGCCGGGCCATCCCGCGATTAGATCTGAAGCAGAGTCGGGCGCGGCTCGCCATGCTGGTCAGTGAGGCCTGGCGAGGAAGTTTCGAGGGCAGATCGCGGTTGGTTGAAGTGCCATGTGCGCCGCAGAGCGCGGGCACGGCCCCGGGCATGGCGAGATGTTCGCGACCCGTGAGTTCCACTCGCCAGGCGCGTTGATTTTCTAAAAGGCAAAGACGTATGGCGCAGCAATCGAGCGCATTTGAGTTGGAAGACCGCATCCGTGGCGCATTGAAAAAGCGCGGCGGTGTGGCCACCGTGGGCGATGTCGCCGCCGAGACCGGCCTCCCTTATGAGGAGACCGAGATCGCCATGCGCAAGATGCTCGAGCGCTACCAGAGCCATCTCGACGTCGATGATGAGGGCAACCTCCTCTACCGCTTCGACCCCGGGCTCAAAGCGCGTGGCTACCAGAAGGGGCGGCGCTGGTACGACTTTAAAAAGAAAGCCTGGGCGGCGTTCACCTGGATCTTCAAGGTCTCGATCATGGTGGTGCTCGTGGGGTACACGGCCACCTTCATTCTGCTCTTGCTGGCGCTGGCGATCGCGGGCATCGCCGCGGCCACCTCGCAGGATAATGACGATGTGGGAGACGTCTTTTTGCTGCCGGTCTATCTGATCGCGCGCATCCTGGAGACGGTCTTCTGGATCAGCTGGTTCAGCGGCTTCGACAGCCCTTCGAGACGGCGCCGGAGGCGCCCGCGACGAAAGGTGGAGCGCCCCGAAGTCCCCCTCTACAAGCGCATCTTCCAGTTTGTCTTTGGTCCCGAGCTTACGCGCGATGAGCTGGCGGCGGAGCGCGCCTTTGCGCGTTTTGTGCGGGCGCGCCAGGGGCGCATCACCGCCGCTGACTGGGCCTCCCGCACCGGCCTGAGCCTGGAGGAGGCCGACCAGGCGCTGACCGCCGCCACGATGCGTTTTCGAGGCGATATTGATGTGGCCGCCGATGGCACGCTGATCTACCGCTTTGATGATTTGCGCGTGACCAGCGAGGCCGGTGCCGACGACCGTCTGCAGCCGCCCAAACCCATCTGGACGCGCAAGGTCACCGTGCCGCCGCTCACCGGTAATAAGGGCTCGACCAACACCTGGATTGCGATCTTCAACACCTTCAACCTGATCATGGGCGCGTTCATCCTGGGCGGTGTCACCGGGCTGAGCACCGGGGTGTCGGTGGTGCTCGGGGTGATTCCGGTGATCTTCAGCCTGATGTTTTTTGCGATCCCGCTGGCGCGACGTTTTGCCCGCGGCGGCAAGCTCAAGCGCGCCAAACGCGAGAACGAGCGCCGCGAACTCATTGAGGCCGTCTACCTCTCGGCCGCCACCGACGGGGTGGCGCGGCCGGTCGACGCCCGAATCTTCGAGACCCATCCGCGCGGCGATGATGTGTTTGCCGATTTCAATGGTGAGATCCGGGTCGAGGATGACGGGCGCACCCTCTATCTCTTTCCCGAAGTCGCCCGCCAGCTGGGAGCTGCCGAGAGTGCGCGCCAGCGCGCCGCGAGCGAGGTGGTTTTCGGCCAGACGATCTTCTCCAGCGATGAGGAGACCTTGAGCATGGCCGAGGCCGAGATGTTGGAGTTCGACCGCAGGTTGGCTCGCGAGCTTGGCGGCGACTCCATGGTGGAATTTGACTGGGAGTCGCTGGAAGAGAGCGCAACGGTAGGTGCCTCATGAGCTCGGCAGATGAGTGGGAAGAGACCGCGCAGCCTGCACGGCGCAAACGTTTTGAAATGCTGCGCTCCTTTGCGCTGGCCGACGTCATCACCATGGCCAACGCCGCCTGCGGTGTGGCGGCGATCTTCTGCTGTCTGAACTACATGGACGAGAAGATCGAGCTCTATGTGTGGTGGGCGTTCGGGCTTTTGCCCCTGGCGCTGGTCTTCGATCTTTTTGACGGCGCGGTCGCGCGCTGGCGGCGCAAGCATTCCGCGCTGGGAGCCGACCTGGACTCCCTGGCCGACATCGTCTCCTTTGGCGTCGCGCCCGCCGTGCTCGCCTACACCCTGGGCATGCGCGGAGGCTGGGACGCCGTCGTGCTCATCTACTTTGTGGTCTGCGGCATCGCGCGCCTGGCCCGCTACAACGTGACCGCGGCCGAGCTCAGTCAGGGCACCGGCAAGGTGCCCTATTATGAGGGCACGCCCATTCCCACGAGCCTGGTGCTGGTGCTTGTGATGGCCGTGGCTTTTGATCGCGGTGCCTACGGCACCGCTCTCTGGGGCGGGGAACTGCAGCTTCTGGGCTGGGGCTTTCATCCCCTGGTGCTTCTCTTCGGCTTAAGCGGAAGCGCAATGATCAGCACGCACCTGCGCATCAAAAAGATCGGCTGAACGACGCTCCCGGGGCTCCCTGTCAGACATAAAAAAACGCCGAGACGATTGCGATCGTCTCGGCGTTTTTTCGTCCCTTATCGGGCGGCTTAGAGGTGGGCCACGTACTTGCTGATCAGAATGATCGCGGCCACACCAAAGCAGATACCCACGGTGACCACCGGAACCCAGGGCGCCTGGTGGATGGGGCCATCATGTTCGTCGTGATTTTCAGCCATGTTGTGCTCCTTTATCGCGCGATGCCCTCATAAGGGGCGAAGTGAATGGATGCGGCTCAGGCGGCGGCATCTTTGCCAGAGGCGTCAGGATTGTAAAGGAAAATCCGGCCCCGGGCCTGCGGCAGATCCGCGCGCTCCGTCGGTTCAGATGGAGTGATCATCGCCGATGCGATCAGGGACGATGAACCTGCTGCGTACGGAACACCTCTCTTACCGACGTGAGACGCATGGGGCGGAGTCCGGAGGGGAGGGGCACGATGGCATGCGTCTCGGTTGAGTATGCGCGGTGTTTCTGTCAACGTCCGGTCTATCAGGGGCATGAATGTGCGGACGACCCGGGCAGCGCGGAGCGTGCAACCAGGGGACGGGGCGAACGAAGGGAAATAGAGCATGGTAGATATTCGGCCGTCGCAATCGGTGTTTCGTCTCTATCAACGCGTTGTCTGGGGATTCTGTTTGGTGACCGTGACGCTCACCGCGATCATCGTCACCAAGATCCTCATCGGGCATGGCTTTCTTAACCGAAACGAGCCGCTCCCCACTGAGCTCATTCCAGGCAATCATCGATTTAACAATTTTGTGCTGGGGGTACACATCCTCTCCGCCATACCGCCCCTGGTCATCGGACCGTGGAGCTTTGTTCGCCGCCTCCTTCGCACGGCGCTGCATCGATGGCTGGGGTGGATCTATGTCGGGATGATTTTTATCAGCAGCGTGACAGGCTTTGCTCTCGCTGCTGCGAATACGTACGGGATCTTCGCCAGGCTGGGGTTTGGGACGCTGGCCATCGTCTGGTTTTCCACAACCTACATGGCGCTGATAACCGCTCGCCGCCGGCGCTACAGGGAGCATCGGGATTGGATGATTCGCAGCTACATGATCACCCTGGCCGTGGTCACCGTTCGCGTGTTGCCCGCGCCTGAGCATCTGACTCGGGCAGAGTGGTACCCCTTGATGACCTGGTTGTGCTGGGTTCCCAATATCATCCTGGCCGAGATCTACGTGCGGGCGACCACATTCAGGGGGCGGCTAAAAGCACGGTTCGCCCGGGGAGCCTGACGTCGTTTAAGACGCAAGGGCTAAGCATGTCGACGAGGGGGAAAGGCGGAGCGCAACCACGTCCCCGGCCCCCCGGCCGGCGCTGACGTCAGAATGGTGCCAGGGCCCGGTAAGAGCGCGACGTTAAGCACTCTCATATCAGGATATCTTGCAGAATTCGCCGGCGTTCGAGGGGCCGCCTTGTACCGGCCGGGCGCTGGTAGTACAAGGCGACCTCCCGCCGGTGCGCGCCCCTCTGGCCCGCGCCCTTATGATGTGACGACTGCCTGGTGAAGTGAGGTTGGAGATGGATCTGCTAAAAGTACTCTCGGAGATGCCCGGTGCCCCGGGTCGTGAAGAGCTGGTTCGCGAGTTTATCGAATCCAAGGTCAAAGGCCTGGCCGATGAGATCACCACCGACGCCATGGGCAACCTGATCTGCCGCAAGAAGCCGGTCGAGGGTGCCACCGACGTCCAGAAGGTGATGATCGCCTGCCATATGGACGAGATCGCCTTCTACGTGCGACTGATCGACGATAAGGGCTTTATCCGTCTGCATAACGCCGGGGGCTTCGACAACCGCAACCTCTTCGCCCGTCGCGTGCGCATTCAGACCCGCGACGGTGAGGTGATCGAGGGCGTGATGAACCCCGGCGGTCGCCCGATCCATATCGCCTCGCCAGAAGACCGCACCAAGATCCCGAAGATGGCCGAATTCTTCGTGGACACCGGTCTTGATAAAGAGACGGTCACCGCCAAAATCCGCCCGGGCGACCCGGTCACGCTGGTGCAGGAATTCACCGAGCTCGGCGAGATGGTCACCGGCAAGTGCCTGGACAACCGTGTGGCGTGCTGGGTGGGCGTTCGCCTGCTTGAGCGCCTGCAGGCCAGCGACAAATACGACGTCTACGTGGTCTTCACCGTGCAGGAAGAGGTCGGTCTTCGCGGCGCGATCACCAGCGGCTACGCCATCGAGCCGGATATCTCCATCGCGATCGACACCACGCTTGCCGTGGACACCCCCGGGGTGCCCGGCGAAGAGCAAATCACCGAGCTCGGCAAGGGCGTGGCCATCAAGATCCTCGACGGCTACGCCATCAGCAACAAAGAGCTCGTCGACACCTTTGTGGACCTGGCTGAAACCGAAGGCATCACCCACCAGTACGAAGTTCTGCCGATGGGCGGCACCGACGTCGGTGCGATGCAGCGCGCTCGCGCCGGCAGCCGCGCCGTCGCTCTGAGCGTGCCCACCCGCTACATTCACACCGTCACCGAGATGGTCCACAAAGGCGATTTGCGCGCCACCCTGGACCTTCTGGCTGCCTACCTCAGCAAGTGAGTCTGTCGATGAGTACTCAGGATTTTCGCAGCGAACGCATTGGCTTTTTGCAGCAGTCCGAGATCCGGGCGATGACCCGCGAATGCAACCGTCTGGGCGGAATCAACCTGGGGCAGGGCGTCTGCCCCTTGCCCTCGCCGCCCGAGCTTCTGGAAGCCGCAGCGCAGGCGGTGCGCGAAGACCTGAGCACCTACAGCCGCTTCGACGGCGTGGACGAGCTGCGCCACGCCGTCGCCAGAAAGCTCAAGCGTTATAATAAGATCGAGGTCGATCCGGAGACGGAGCTCGTCACCACGATCGGCTCGGCCGGGGCCTTTATCTGCGCGCTTCAGGGGCTCTTTAACCCGGGCGATGAGATCATCGTCTTTGAGCCCTTCTACGGCTACCACGTCAACGCCATTCGCGTGGCGGGCTGCGTGCCGAAAGTCATCACGATGAAGGCGCCGGACTGGTCCTTTGACCCCGAAGATCTGGAGCGCCTGCGCACCGATCGCACCCGCGCCGTGCTGGTCAACACCCCCGGAAACCCCAGCGGCAAAGTCTTCAGCCGAGACGAGCTCGGGGTCATCGCTGATTTCTGCAAGACCCACGACCTGCTCGGCATCACCGACGAGATCTACGAGTACCTGGTCTACGACGGTCAGGAGCACGTCAGCCTGGCGACCTTGCCGGGGATGTTCGAGCGCACGATCACGATGTCGGGTTTCTCCAAAACCTTCGCCATCACCGGCTGGCGGCTGGGCTATGTGGCCGCGCCTGCGCACCTGGCCGGCCCGATGGGCCTTGTGAACGATCTCTTCTACATTTGCGCGCCCACGCCCCTGCAACATGGTCTGGCCCGCGCGCTGGAGGTCATCGGCGACGATTACTTCGACGAGATCCGCAAAAAGTACAAAGCCAACCGCGACCTTTTCTGCGACGCGTTGGTGGAGGCCGGTTTAACGCCTCATGTGCCCGAGGGCTCCTACTACATCCTCACCGACGTGACCCGCTTCGGCCTTAACGACGCCCGCGCCTCGGCGATGCATATTCTCGAAAAAGCCGGCGTGGCCTCGGTCGCCGGATCGGCCTTCTTCGCCAGCGATGGCGGCCGCAACCTGGTGCGCTTCTGCGTCGCCCAGCCCCGCGAAGTGGTCGAGCAAGCCGCCGAACGCATCCAGGTTTTTAAATGATGTTTTCGACCATGGGTTGGGAGTAGCTTGCCGCCCGGGCGGCAGAAGAGATGGCGAGTCGAGAGACTCGCCATTTTTTTCGGCCATGGGTTGGGTGGAGGTTGCCGTCCGGGTGGCTGAGCTGGCGATCTGGTCAGGTAAAAGGGGAGGTAAGGGGTCTGAGTCGGCGATTTGCCTGAGTAGATCGGCAGGTAAGGGGTCTGAGCTGGTGATTTACCTGAGTAGAACCGCAGGTAAGGGGTCTGAGTTGGCGATCTGACCAGGTAAAACGGAAGGTAAGGAGGCTGAGTCGGCGATTTACCTGAGTAAAAGGGGAGGTAAGGGGTCTGAGTTGCCGATTTACCTGAGTAAAAGGGGAGGTAAGGGGTCTGAGCTGGCGATTTACCTGAGTAAAAGGGCGGCTAAGAGGGCTGAGTCGCCGATCTGTTGAGAACAGAACGCGAGCTAAGGGGGCTGAGTCGGCGATCTGTTGCGAACAGAACGCGAGCTAAGGGGGCTGAGTCGGCGATCTGTTGCGAACAGAACGCGAGCTAAGGGGGCTGAGTTGCCGATCTGTTGCGAACAGAACGCGAGCTAAGGGGGCTGAGTCGGCGATCTGTTGCGAACAGAACGCGAGCTAAGGGGGCTGAGTTGCCGATCTGTTGCGAACAGAACGTGAGCGAAGGGGACGGAGCCCTGCCCCTGAATGAAAAACCTGATCAAAAAAACAGCAAAAGACTCGCCGCGGGAGGGTTGGTGTTGAGAGTTGGGGGCATGACGCGACGCGTCGGGTGGGCTATGGTCTGGGGGAGTTTTACAGAGACATGGGTAGGCGCGTTCGTGCGGCGTTTTTGCTGAATGAGACTCCTTTTTGAGTGAGGTTGTGCGGCTATGGCGAGAGAGATTCGGAATGTGTTGGCGGCGAACCGTGGCGAGATCGCGGTTCGAATCTTTCGGGCGTGCACGGAGCTGGGGATCGCGACGACGGCGATTTACAGCGCGGAGGATCGGCTGGCGATCCACCGCTACAAGGCTGATCGGGCCTATCAGATTGGCGAGGAAGGCAAGCCGGTGGAGGCGTACCTGGACGGGGACGCGATCATTGAGCTGGCGCTGGCCAAGGGAGTCGACGCGATTCACCCGGGCTACGGGTTTTTGAGCGAGAACGCCGATTTTGCGCAGAAGGTGATCGAGGCGGGGCTGGTGTGGATCGGTCCGCCGCCGGAGGTGATGCGGGCGCTGGGCGACAAGCTGGCCGCGCGGGAGGTGGCAAGGCGCGCCGGGGTGCCGGTGGTGCCCGGAAGTGGCGGGGCGGTGCAGAGCGAGGAGGAGGCCCTGAAGGCCGCGGCCAGCATTGGCTATCCGCTCCTTGTGAAGGCGGCTCACGGCGGGGGCGGCCGCGGGATGCGCGTGGTGAACAAAGAGAGCGAGCTTGTGGAGGCGGTGCGCTCGGCGCGCAGCGAGTCACAGGCGGCCTTTGGCAGCCCGGCGGTCTTTTTGGAGCGCTATGTGGTCAACCCGCGCCATATCGAGGTGCAGCTCTTAGGCGATACCCACGGAAACGTGGTGCATCTCTTTGAGCGGGACTGTTCGGTGCAGCGCCGCATGCAGAAGATCGTGGAGCTGGCGCCGGCGCCCAACCTGGCCGAGGAGGTGCGTGAGAAGCTCTACGCCTACAGCCTGCGCCTGGCCGAGGAGGTGGGCTACAGCAGCGCGGGCACCGTGGAGTTTCTGGTCGAGGAGCGCGAGGGCGGCTTTGAGATCTACTTCATTGAGGTCAACACCCGCATTCAGGTGGAGCATACGGTCACCGAGATGATCACCGGGCGAGACCTGATTCAGGCGATGATCCGGGTGGCCGAGGGCGCGCAGTTGAGTGATGCGAGCATCGGCATTGAGGGGCAGGAGGCCATTGAGCGCAAAGGACAGGCGATTCAGGCGCGGGTGACCACCGAGGATCCGGAGCGAAACTTCGCGCCCGACTCCGGGCGAATCATCACCTACCGCTCGGCGGCCGGCCACGGCATTCGTCTGGACGCCGGGGTGGGGGGCTCGGGCTCGGAGGTGCTGCCCTTCTACGACTCGATGCTCGTCAAAGTCTCGGCCTGGGGGCAGGACCTGGGGGAGGCGGCGCGGCGTCTGGATCGCAGCCTGGCGGAGTTTCGCATTCGCGGGGTGAAGACCAACCTCCCCTTCCTTCAGCGGGTGGTGCGTCACGAGCAGTTTTTGGCCGGGGCCACGCATACGCGCTTTATCGACGAGACGCCGGAGCTCTTTGTGTACGCCCCGCGGCGCGACCGGGGAACCAAGGCCCTGATGGCGCTGGGCGATATCACGGTCAACGGACCTCCCGGGAGCACCACGCGTTTTAGCAGGCCGCAACCGCTGATCGTGCCGAAGGCGCCGAAGGTCAAAGGCAAGCCGCCCACGAGCCCCGCCTACGCGGTCTTTGAGCAGGAGGGGGCCGAGGGGCTCTCCAAATGGATCCGCAACCAGGAGACGCTGCTCGTCACCGACACGACCTTCCGCGACGCCCACCAGTCGCTGCTGGCCACGCGGGTGCGCACCAACGACTTGCTGGAGATCGCACCGGCAACCGCCCACATGCTCCCGGGCCTCTTCTCGTATGAGATGTGGGGCGGAGCGACCTTTGATGTGTGCATGCGCTTTCTGCAGGAAGATCCCTGGGAGCGGCTCGCGCGTATGCGCCAGGCCATCCCCGGGGGGCTCTTTCAGATGCTGCTGCGCGGAGCCAACGCGGTGGGCTACACCAACTACCCGGACAACGTGGTGCGCGCCTTCGTGCAAGAGGCCGCCCAGGCCGGCGTGGACGTCTTTCGGGTCTTCGATGCGCTCAACTACGTGCCCAATATGGAGCTGGCGATGGAGGAGGTCGCCCGCGCCGGCAAGATCGTGGAAGCCTCGATCTGCTACACGGGTGACGTGCTCGATCCTGACGAGACCAAATACACGCTCGACTACTACACGAACCTCGCAAAAGAGCTCGCCCGACGCGGGGCGCATATCCTTAACATCAAGGATATGGCCGGTTTGCTCAAACCCTACTCGGCGAAAGTGCTGGTGGAGGCGCTCAAAGAGGCCGTCGATCTGCCGATTCACCTGCATACCCACGACACCTCCGGCAACGGGGTGGCGATGTATTTGATGGCCGCCCAGGCCGGCGTCGATGTGGTGGATTGCGCGCTGAGCTCGATGGCCGGTCTGACCAGTCAGCCTTCGCTTAACGCGGTGGTCAGCGCGCTGGAGGGTCAGGCGCGCCGCCCCGATCTCGACAGCCAGGCGTTGGAGCGCCTCTCGGAGCATTGGGAGCTCTTGCGTGAGATTTACTACCCCTTTGAGTCGGGGCTCAAATCCTCGACGACGGACGTCTACAACCACGAGATCCCCGGGGGCCAGTACTCCAACCTGCGGCCGCGGGCGATTCAGCTCGGGCTTGGCGAGCGCTGGACCGAGGTCAAGCAGACCTACCGCCGGGTCAACCAGGAGATGGGCAACATCGTCAAGGTCACGCCGACCAGTAAGGTGGTGGCCGACTTTGCGATGTTCCTCGTGCAGAACGACCTGAGCTTTGAGGCGATCTATGAGATGGCCGAGCGCGGCGAAGACATCGACTTCCCGCAGTCGGTCATTGACTTCTTCTACGGCAATATGGGCCAGCCCTACGGGGGCTTCCCTGAGAAGCTGCAGTCGATCGTGCTCAAGGGCCGTAAACCCTTAACCGGCCGGGCCGGCGAGGGCATGGCGGATTATGACTGGGGCGCGAAGGAGGATGAGCTGCGCGAGCTTCTGGGTCGAGAGCCCACGCGCCGCGAGGCGATCAGCTACGCGCTCTACCCGAAGGTCTTTGCCGGGTTTGCGCGCACGATCCAGGAGTTTGGTGAGTACCGAATTCTGGAGACGGTGCCCTTCCTCTACGGCATGGAGGTCGGCGACGAGACGATGGTGGAGCTTGAGGAGGGCAAGACCCTCGTCATCGAGCTCAAGGCCATCAGCGATGTGCGCGATGACGGTACTCGCCGCGTCTACTTTGAGCTCAACGGGCAGCCGCGGGATGTGGCGATCATCGACGCGTCGGCGGAGCTCAGCTCCGGGGCGCGGCCCAAAGCCGACAAGTCAAAGCCCGGTGAGGTCGGGGCGCCGATGCAGGGTAAAGTGCTCACCATCGCGGTGAGTGTGGGCGATACGGTCAGCCGCGGCGACACGTTGCTTTCCACGGAAGCGATGAAGATGGAGACGAACATCACCAGCCCGGTCGACGGGACGATCACGGCGATCGAGGTGAGTGAAGGTGATTCGGTGGCCGCCGGCGACCGCGTCGTGCTCATTGAGCCGAAGAGCTAAAAAAACGCCGCCCCCTCCTGGCGAGAGACGCGAGGAGGGGGCGGCGAGGTGGGAGCGTGAGGGTCATCGTCCGGGTGGGACGTCGATGAGGTATCAGGCGCGGCTGGCGTCCAGGCACTGCTGGAAGTCACGGGAGAAACTTGTGGCTTCACTGCAGGCCCGGATGACCGGGGCGGGGCGATGGCGGAAGCCCGCAGCGGTCGAGATGCAGCTGCGGAAGTCGCGGGAGAAGGATGTCGCCTCACCGCAGGCGCGGATCGCCGGGGCTGGAGGGGTGCGGTAGGCCGGAGCGGTGGTCATGCAATGCTCGAAGTCTCCTGCAAAGGTGGTGGCGTCGCCGCAGGCTCGAATGGTCGCCACGGCAGAGTTCGGGGGTAAAAGTACGGCGCTCTCAATGCACTGGGCGACCTGACGGGGGAAGGGGCTCTCGTCGCCACAGGCCTCAATGATCTGAGCTCGGGACGCGCCGGGGCGAGGGCGAGGCGGAGGCTGCGGGAATTCGGTGTGCGGAGGGCGGTGATCGTGGTGGTGATCACAGGTGTGATCATGCTCGTGATAGTGGTCATCGTGGTGATCGTTACAGTTGCCACGGTCGGGACGGCAAGGGCGGTCGGGGCGGTCAGGACGCCCCGGGCGATCAGGACGGTCAGGACGCCCCGGGCGATCAGGACGGTCAGGACGCCCCGGGCGATCAGGACGGTCGGGACGATGCGGCGGGCGACGCAGTTCGACGATGGGCATCCGAAGGGTCTGGGCGGGCCGACGGCCCTCAAGGCGCATGGTGGTGATGGTGTGCTGGCCCTGGGTGCCGACCAGTCGGAGTTTGGCGTGGGAGGCTGCGGCGCGGCGGCCCAGATTCATCGTGGCCTGGCCACGGGGGGCGTCGATACGCAGCGCCTGCACGAACTCAAAGTCGCGGGAGGAGCCTTCGGGAAGGTACACGTTGAGGCGAGGTTGAATACGGGCCTGTTGCAGCGCGCGCCAGTCGCGGGCCTCGATCTGGTAGGTGATAATAAGTTGCCCGCGGTCGCGCTCCACGCTCAACGTGTTGAGCTGAACATCGTAGCCGCGCTCCCGGGCCGAGGCGTTAAGCGAGAAGAGCAGAGTGGCACACATCATCAACACAGCGATCATGGTCGGGGCGAAGGGGCTCGGGGGCAGGCGCTTCATGGGGTACTCCGGGAGGTTCGTCGCGCCGCGGGCCGCCCTGACGGCCCGCGGCGCTGGAGGAGAGATGCAGCGGCCGGGTGTATGTGGCGTAAGTTCCCCGGTCGCAGTGTTGAGACGCCATGCCCCCCGGGGTATTCATCAGAGCGACGAAGTTCGCCGGATTCACGTTTTCGATGCATGAGATGCACGAGGAGCAAGAGATGAGTGACGATCGCCGCCAGAGCCGCGGCAGCAAGTACACCCGAGAGCAGCGCGGCCCGCGCCGTAGCCAGCGCGACGCGAAAGATGCGGCATCGTATAAGGCCGATCTGGAGAAGTTCTTTACCGCCGGCGGCAAGACCCCCGAGCGTTTTGAGAAGCTCGCCAAAGGCCTCGCGCCCAGAGAGGGGAGCGCCGAGGCGGAGTATCTGGAGGCGGTCGATACCCTGCGAAAAGCCGGGGGGTTGCCGGATCTGGTCAAGGCGATCAACGACTTCGTGGCCGCCGGCCACCCCTGGCCCGACGATGAAGAGGTGCTGATCAAGGCGCTTGACCACCCTCGTGAGCGCACCTTGCATGGGGTGCTCGATCACCTGATCGATTTGCAGGCGCGCAAAGGGATCAAACGAGGGGTCGCAATAAAGGCCCGGCTCGGGACGCTCAAAGTCGTCTCCGATGATCCGGGCCTTTTGAAAAAGGTCGACGCGCTGGAGGCGCTGCTCTAACGCGCCTCGCTGAGTCGAGGGCTCCGTGAGCCGCCAGGCTCAGGGGGCGCTGTCTTGCGCGGAGGCCGGCGCCAGGTCAAAGACCTGGTCGAAGCAGGCGACGATGTCGGCGCAGACGCCGTCTTCGATGCGCGCGGCGCAGGCGTCGCTGTACTCCCAGAAGACGTCGCTGCGGGTGCGGGCCATCTGGTAGCAGGCTTTGCGAAGCGGTTCGGTCGACTCACCCGGGCGGCACTCTCCGCGGGCGGTCACAAAGACGTCGCAGCGGGTCTGGCGATCTTCGGGAAGGTCCAGGCGCTCGTAGCAGAGCTGGTGCGCTTCGGCCTCGCGGGTCTCCTCACAGGTGAGTTCGTCGACGATGCAGCGGCCGAACTGCTCGACGGCGTCGAGGCTCCACTGACGGATGGTGTTCTCGCAACGCACGCGACAGTTGGATTCGGCCGCCTCACAGGTGTCGAGCTTCTCGCACATGGTGCGGCAGTCGTAGCCTTCGACGCCCAGGGGGTTGCGGCAGACCGACTCGTCGCAGACCAGCGGCGCGCGGCAGTCGTCATCAAACCCGTTGCAGAACTCGCTCTCATTGCCCTGCTTGATGCTGTCGGAGGCGCGGCAGGCGCCGAGCACCGAGCTCAGGAGAAGGAGGGTGACGAGGGCGATCGGTGCGCCGAAGCGGTTGGAGAGCTTTAGCATAACGCTGAATTCCCTGGGCATTCGCGCGCCAGGCGCGGGCCGGTGAACGAGAAAAGTCGAAGGTGGGAATTAGCATAGGGAGGGGGCTTTGACAAACTTTGTAGAGCGCGGGCGGTTTGCCGCTGCAGGCTGGCCGGTGGTAGAAGAGGCCGACAGACCTGCGACATAACTTCAAGGAGGAGATGATGAGCTCGACGGCGATGAAAGCGGTAGATGCAACTCAACTCTCTGCGGCGCTCGATCCGCATCGGCGGCACTCGGTGGCGCGTGCGCTGTCTGAGGTGCTCACGGGCAAAGAACGTGTGGCGCTGGTGGGCTGGCAGGCGGCGACCTACATCGGCGAGGCCGCCGGTGAGGCGTCGAAGGTGGTGGTGGTTCTGGAGGAGGAGGCGCAGTGCGCGCAGGCCAGGGAGGCGGCCGCGACCCTGGGAGTTGCTTCAAAGGTCGAGGTGGTTCAGGGCGCACTCACTGAGGTGGAGCTTGAGGCGCGCGCCGATGTGGCGATGTACCTGCCGGGCTCGACCTGGATGATGGAGGGGCCGGATGCGGCGGTGCTGCGCAATACGGCGCTGAGCGTACTCAAGGCGGGCGGGCGACTGATTCCCTGGCGGGTGGCGCAGCTGATGGAGCTGGCCTCGGTGCCTGTTTCGGTCGGAGCGTTGGAGGCGCGGGCTGCCCGGGTGGGGCGGCCGGGCGAGCCGGTGGCGATTTTGAGTGAGTCCAAACATTTTCTGACCACCGAGTTCGCAAGCGCCGGGCCCCATGAGGCAGGCATCGACGATACGATCTTCATCAACGCGCTGCTCGGCGGGCTGGCCAGTGGCCTGCGCTTGAGCTCGATGGTGGAACTTGTTCCCGGCGTGGCGCTCGTGAGCTCCCAACAGGCATCAAGCGCCATTCTCGCCCCCTTCAAAGAGGACGTGCGCGTGGAGGCCGGCCAGACCTTGAGCGTGCACGTGCGCTACCAGCCTGGCGAGGGGCTCGCCACGGCGAAGTTCAGCGCGCGCCTGGTCGAGAGCAGCCGCGAGGTCGGCGAGCTCCCTGACGATCATAACGTGGTGACCGAGTTTAAGGAGAAGGTCGCCGCGATGCTGCGCGAGGTCGACGCCATGGGGCGAGGCTCGGATCTCGATCGTGTGGTCAGCTACACCCGCCAGCCTCACGGCGATGTCTCGCGGCTGACCGCGATGTTTTGGACGGTGGATGAGGCCTTCCACAGACCGCTGCGCGAGTTGATTGAAGGCGTGCGCCGTGCCGGCGCCGAGGCCAGCGGCCATACCCCGGAAGATGACACGATCTACCAGTGGATGCTTGAGGTGTATCAGGGCGTGCGCGCCGAGGGCTGAGACACGTTGCGCCCCAACGAAAAAAAGGCTCCCCGCGATGGGGAGCCTTTTTTCTTGCCTGATTCGGTGACCCCTGCGGGGCCCCTAAAGCCAACGACCGGATTTGAACCGGTGACCTGCTCATTACGAGTGAGCTGCTCTACCAGCTGAGCTACGTTGGCGCGCTCAAGCGGCACTTTGTCTATCCAAGAAGGGGGTGGACGTCAAGAGGTCGTGGTGCGAAAAGATGCGGGTGTTTTGTGATCGATGCGGGGTTAATTCATAACAAAGCTCGACCCGAGATGTCGGGTCGCAACAATCCTGGTGGAAGATGTGCGCGGATGGCGACGCGCCAGTTTGGAGTAGGAACATGATGGCGTTGAGTCGAACGACGAGGTGGACGGCAGGGAGCGCGGCGCTGCTGGCAGCGCTGTTGGGGGTGAGCACGACCGGGGCCGCTCAGGAAGCGGGCGGGTTTGACGCGCAGACCTTTCAGCCAGCGCTGAGCCCCTCGGCGGTCTTTTCGGTCGATGGCTCGCGCACCTTTGAGCATCGCCAGATATACGGCGGCGTGATGTTCAACTCGGCCAGTAGTCCTCTGGTTCTTGAGTATGAAGACGGCGGTAGGGAAGAGGTGATCTCCAATCAGATCGCCGCGCACCTGAGCGCGGGCATCGGGCTTTTTGACCGTTATCAGGTCGAGCTTGCGCTGCCTATTTACCCCATAAACTGGGGCTACGATCAGGAGCGGGAGTTTCGAAAATTTGGGGTAGGGGATCTGGTGGTCCGAGGCAAAGCGCATCTTCTGAGCGGGGCTGACGATCGTTTCGGTCTGGCCGCCGGGTTGGATTTGAGCGTTCCGACGGGCGACCAGGATGTGTACCTGGGCTCGCGCACCGTCACGGCGACCCCGCGGGTGATGGCTGATTATCGCCTGGATACGCCGGCTGGCGGGCTTTTGCTCGCTGCAAACCTGGGCGCGCGCCTGCGCGGCACCGATGACGTCCACGATACGCGTATTGGCCCCAACCTAAGCTACGGGGTGGGCGCGGAGCTTGAGGCGATCGCCGAGGTGCTCTTTGTAGGGGCGGAGCTTTATGGCTCGGCGGTGCTCACTGAGCCGGCCCGAGCGAAGTCGCCGCTGGAGGCGCTGGTCGGTGTGCGTTGGGCCGCCACAGAGACCTGGTCATTCACCTTCGCGGCCGGCGGCGGTCTGGTCGGCGGGATCGGAAGTGCGGCACAACGCGGGTTGATCGGCGTGAGCTACCGGACTGCACCAGAAACCGACGATGAGGTTGTATCCAGCGAAACCATCGTCTGTGAGGTCGATGCACCGCCCGGCTATGAGGGCCCCCGTGATGCGCAGGGATGCCCGATGGAGGAAGAGCAGGGCTGTGCCAGCCTCAGCGAGGACTGGCAGGGGGCCGTCGATGACGAGGGCTGCCCCATCCTCGATCAGGACGGCGATGGCATCCCCGACAGTGAAGATGCCTGCCCCACCGAGCCTCAAGACTTCGATGGGTTGGGGGGAGCCCATGGCTGTCCGGTTGAAGACGTCGACAGCGACGGCGTTCTCGATGTTGACGATCGCTGCCCCACCGAGCCCGGATTACAGCTGCACCAGGGTTGCCCCCCGCCGGTGAAGAAGGCGGTGCGCGAGGGCGATGAAATCCGCATTCTCGACAAGGTTTATTTTCAGACCGACAAAGCAGTTATCCTCGACGATTCCTTTGAGCTTCTCGATCAGGTCGCGTTGGTCCTGCGCACCAACTCCGACATCATGCTGATCGAGGTCGCAGGCCACACCGATAGCCGTGGTGACGCTGACTACAACATGATGCTCTCGGAGGAGCGCGCTAAAGCGGTGCGCGAGTACCTGGTCAATCAGGGGCGGATCGATGCTTCGCGGGTGGTCGCCCGCGGCTATGGTCAGACCCAGCTGCTGATTGACGAAAGCACCGACGAGGCCCACGCGGCCAATCGCCGCGTGGAGTTCCGCATCCTGGAGCAGGGCAGCGAGGATGCGGTGAGCCCCGAGCTCCCCGCCGCTCCTTAACCGGGAGTCGACCCCCGGGGTCTGGAGGGGGGAGCTTCGCTTCGTGCCAGCAGACTGCTCTGGCGCATCAGGTCCACAAAGGCCTGGGCGGCTGCCGGTAGCGTGCGATCGCTGCGGTAGCATACGGCGAGTGTGCGTTTGAGAGGGTTGGCCCTGGCCATCAACCCGTGCTCGCTGCCGGTGAGCGCGTGCTGGCTGACAAAGGCAGCGCCGATGCCCTGGGCGACCATCTGTTTGAGCGACTCGATGGAGCGCAACTCCATGACGATGTCAGCGTCGACGCCGGCCTCCAGGATGCGCGCGTCGATGAGGTTTCGCACCGCGGAGCCCGCCTCAAAGAGCACGAGGGGGACGCCGGCCAGGTCTTCCCAGCCAAAGTCGTTCTGGCGGCTGAGTTCGAATCGGGGTGGCACGAGCAGGCGAAGCTCATCGTCGATCCATTGCTCGACGTGCAGCTTGCCGGCGCCGGTATCACCGCTGGGCTGACGCACCGGCAGGGTCACCACCCCCAGATCGAGCACCCCGGAGAGCACATCTTCGACCACCGACTGGGAGGGTTGTTCGCGCACGAAGAAGCGAATCGCCGGGTTGGCCTCATGAAACCTCGCCAGCAAGGGCGGTAGCAGAAAGGTCGTCGCCGTGGCTCCGCCCCCGATCGCGAGGGCGCCGCGTTGCAGCCCGCTGAGCTGATCCAGCGCGCTTCGGGCGTCCTCCAGGCGAGAGAGCGCCTCCTGCGCGTAGGGCAAAAAGGTTTCGCCAGACTGCGTGAGCACAAGCCCCGAAGAGGTGCGGTCGAAGAGGCGCTGGCCCAGGGACTCCTCCAGGCGCGCGAGCTGCGCGCTGACCGCCGGCTGGGTCAGGTGCAGGCGGGCGGCCGCGCGGGTCATGTGGCCTTCGTTTGCCAACATTAAAAAGGTGCGTAAATGGCTCAGCTCCATCGTTCTCCTCGGAGTGAAGACGTCCCCGGCCAGGCGAAAGGGCGAGCGTCGTGGCGGATGACGATCGATGTCGGGGTGATAAGCATAATCAATCGAAATCATAGAGTGAATCAATTTTACTTATCTGCTAGTCGTTCTTAGCATCCCCGATGATGTAAATGACGGGATCGTGAGCAGACATCCGCAACGCCAACCCCAGAGGATTTCACCATGACGAATTCGGATCGTTTCGGCGCGAAGACTACTTTTGAGACCAGCGCGGGCACCTATACCGCTTACCGCCTCGGGGCTCTCAAGGACAAAGGGATCGGGCACGTCGACAAGCTGCCCTACTCCATCAAGATTTTGCTGGAGAGCTGCCTGCGCAACTTCGACGACCACGTGGTCACCGAGGAGCACGTGAAGGCGTTGGCCGGCTACGACGCCAGAGATGTGGGTGAGCAGGAGATTCCCTTTAATCCGGGGCGCGTGGTGTTGCAGGACTTCACCGGGGTTCCTGCGGTGGTCGACCTGGCGGCGCTGCGCAGCGCGATGGAGCGCATGGGCGGCGACGTCAGCCAGGTCAACCCGCTGGCGCGCGTCGATCTGGTGATCGACCACTCCGTGCAGGTCGACGCCTTCGGTAGCGCGAAAGCCATCGCGATCAACGCCGAGCGCGAATTCGCCCGCAACCAGGAGCGCTACGAGTTTTTGAAGTGGGGCCAGCAGGCCTTCGATAACTTCTCGGTCGTACCGCCGGAGACGGGCATCGTGCACCAGGTCAACCTGGAGTACCTGGCCGACGGCGTGCTCACCCAGGAGCAGAATGGTGAGAAGGTGGCCTACCCCGACTCGCTGGTGGGCACCGACTCGCACACCACCATGATCAACGGTCTGGGCGTGATGGGCTGGGGCGTGGGCGGCATTGAGGCCGAGGCCTGCATGCTCGGTCAGCCCATCTACATGCTGATCCCGGAAGTTGTGGGCTTTAAGCTCACCGGCAGCCTGGCCGAAGGTGCCACGGCCACCGACCTGGTGCTCACGGTCACCGAGATCCTGCGTAAGCAGGGCGTCGTCGGTAAGTTCGTCGAGTTCTACGGCCCGGGTCTTGATGAGCTCAGCCTCTCGGACCGCGCCACCATCGCCAACATGGCGCCGGAGTACGGCGCGACGATGGGCTTCTTCCCGGTCGACGAGAAGACGCTGGAGTACATGGAGCTGACCGGTCGCGACGCCGAGACGATCGAGCGCGTGAAGGCCTACACCCAGTTCAACGGCCTGTGGCGCAATGATGACGCCGGCGTTGTCTACTCCCAGGATGTCAGCCTGGACCTCGGTGAGGTTCAGCCCTCGCTGGCCGGTCCGAAGCGTCCGCAGGACCGCATCCTTCTGAGCGATATGAAGGGTGAGTTCAACCTGGCGCTCGAGAAGACCTTTGGTAAAGAGCCGGGCAAGACGCCGGCGGTGGAGACGACCTTCCAGGATGAGACCTTCGATCTGGAAGAGGGCGCGGTGGTGATCGCGGCGATCACCAGCTGCACCAACACCTCCAACCCCAAGGTCATGATGGCCGCCGGCCTGCTGGCCAAGAAGGCCAACGAGCTGGGCATCAAGGCCAAGCCCTGGGTCAAGACCTCGCTTGCGCCGGGCTCCCGCGTGGTCACCGACTATTACGAGAAAGCCGGTGTTCAGGAGCACCTCGAAGCGGTGGGCTTCTATACGGTGGGCTACGGCTGCACGACCTGCATCGGGAACTCCGGTCCGCTGCCCGACGCCATCCGCGACTCCATCGTCAAGGGTGACCTCGTGGCCGCGTCGGTGCTCAGTGGTAACCGCAACTTTGAGGGGCGCATCAGCCCGCATACCCGCGCTAACTACCTGGCGTCGCCGCCCCTGGTCGTGGCTTACGCGCTGGCGGGTAACGTCAATATCGACATCTACAACGATCCGATCGCTCAGGATCGCGACGGGAATGATGTCTACCTCAAGGACATCTGGCCCTCGAACCAGGAAGTCGACGAGGCCATCGCGCATGCGGTGAGCAAGGAGCAGTTCACCAGGCAGTACGCCAACGTCTTCGAAGGCCCCGAAGCCTGGAAGACGCTGGAGGCACCCACCGGCAAGGTCTACTCCTGGTCGGAAGACTCGACTTACATTCAGGAGCCGCCCTTCTTCGTGGACATGCCCGAAGATGCCCCGGCGATCACCTCGATCACCGGCGCGCGCGTGCTGGCGAAGCTGGGTCAGTCGATCACCACCGACCACATCAGCCCGGCCGGCGCCATCGCTGTGGACAGCCCGGCGGGTCGCTACCTTCTGGCCCGCGGCATTGAGCGCGGCATGTTCAACAGCTTCGGCTCTCGCCGCGGCAACGACCAGGTGATGACGCGCGGAACCTTTGGCAACATCCGCATCCGCAACCAGATCGCGCCGGGCACCGAAGGCGGCTACACCACCTACTTCGGTCCCGACGAGACGCCGGCCGGTCCCTTTGATGGGCTGAACTACGAGAGCGATGTCGATCCGAAGCATGGCGAGGTCTGCTTCATCTACGATGCTGCGGTGAAGTACCAGAAGCACGGCATTCCCCTTGTGGTGCTCGCCGGCAATGACTACGGCATGGGTTCGAGCCGTGACTGGGCCGCCAAGGGCACCTTCCTGCTGGGCGTGCGCGCGGTCATCGCCGAGAGCTACGAGCGTATTCACCGCTCCAACCTCATCGGCATGGGCGTGCTGCCCCTGCAGTTTGAGAGTGGCCAGAGCCACGAGTCGCTCGGGCTGACCGGTGAGGAGAGCTTCGATATTGAGCTCAGCGATGATCTCAAGCCCCTTTCCACCGTGTCGGTGAAGGCGACCCACCCCGAGACCGGTGCAACCACCAGCTTCAACGCCAAGGTGCGCATCGATACCCCGGTGGAGGTCGACTACTACCGCAACGGCGGCATCCTCCACATGGTGCTGCGCCGCCTCTTCAAAGGGCAGTGAGGTTGACGCTCCCGCTCGCCAGGTAGGTGATGGCGGCGAGTGCTGAGATTTAGAAGCCGCCCCCGACGCGTTCGCGTCGGGGGCGGCTTTTTTGGATCTTGGGATGGTGAGGTAGGTGTGCGAGGATGTGTGATAGCACTTGAATTGAAGCCGTCGATTCATTAATAAGTCGGCGAATTCGTTTCATAACGTCACATGTGCGGGCGCCCGAAGGGCGCCTGCCGAAGATAGCTTGAGGGATGCGATGAGAGAGCAAATCACCAGGTGGATGGTCGGCGGCGCGATCGGTGCGCTGGCGCTGGGTGCTGCGGCCTGCGGCGAAGATCCGGTAACCGGCGGCTTCGGACATGGCAGCCCCTGCCAGATTGATGAGGACTGCGGCCCGGGCCTGGTATGCAGCGCGGGCGTCTGCGCTGCAGATCCCAACGGCAACATCGATGAAGACACCGGTGATGATCCGCTCAATCCCGATGATCCCGATGGTGGCGACGACACCGATACGGGCAATAACCCCGACACCGGAACGGATACCGGCACGGACCCCAATCCGGATACCGGTACCGATCCCATCGACCCGGTGGACCCGGGTGTCGACCGCCGCGACGACCGCCCGGTGAACCCGCAATGCGTGTATGGCGAGCGCGGGGACACCTTCGTGCCCGATGAGACCTGGTCCTTCCGCGTGGAGGGCTCCATTCCCTACGCCACCTACGATGGCCACGGGAGCGCCGGCTCGTTTGCCGGCCATGCCATCAACCAGGTCATGATGACGCCGGCGGTGGCCAACCTCACCGACGACAACGATGACGGCGTCATCAACGAGCAGGACATCCCGGAGGTCATCTTTACGACCTTCCTGACCAACGAGAACAGGAGTGGCAACGAAAGTTGGGATACGCTTATCACCGGTGTGTTGCGGGCGGTCTCAGGCGATGACGGCAGTCACCTCTGGAGCGTGGGTTACCGCGAGATCGAGGCCTTCCGTGGTAAGAGTCCGGCCGATTACCGCGTGAGCGTAGGCTTTCAGCCGGCGGCCAGTGTGGCCGTGGGCGACATCAACAACGATGGCAAGGCCGAGATCATCGCCGCGCTCTTTGACTACCAGAGCTTCGGGCATCTGGGCTTTGCGGCGCTCTCCAATGAGGGCGAGATCCTGTGGATCTCGGATGATGTCGCCCCCACGCTCAATAGCTGGTGGGGCGGCCCCTCCATCGCGGACATCGATGGCGACGGCGAGCCCGAGATCGTGGTGGGTTCGGTGGTTTACGACAACCAGGGCCGCGTGATGTGGGACGGACGTGAAGCCCCCGGGCTCAGCGTAACCGACACTCTGGGCACCAACCGCAACCTCGGCCCGCTGAGTGTGGTCGCCGACCTCGACCTGGTCGACGACTCGCCGACCGGCACGCGCACCCAGGAGATCATCACCGGCAATGCGGCGTTCACCCACGATGGGCAGAAGCTGTGGGAGAGCCCGATGGGCGACGGATTCCCGGCGGTGGCTGACTTCAATGGCAGCGGCTTCCCCGAGGTCGTCGTGGTCAGCGATGGTACGGTGCGCATCCACGACGGTCGCACCGGCACTCTGGTCTGGGGTCCGGTTACCGTGGGCGCCGGTCGCCTGGGGGCGCCGACGATCGCGGACTTCACCGGCGACGGGCGCAACGAGATCGGTATCGCCGGAAGCACCAAATACGTCGCGCTGCGCGTGGACTACGGCCTGCCCGGTGCCGACAACACGCCGACCTACAGCGAAGCGCGCCTGTGGGAGCGCACCACCCAGGATCAGTCCAGCAACGTGACCGGCTCCAGCGTGTTCGACTTCAACGGTGATGGTCGCGCGGAGGTCGTTTACAACGATGAACTCTTCCTGCGCGTCTACGACGGTCCCACCGGTCAGGTGCTCTTTGAGGCGGCCAACCCCTCGTTCACCGCGCTGGAGAACCCGGTGATCGTGGACGTGGATAACGACGGCACGGCCAACATCGTCGTGGCCACCAACGATTTTGAATGCGGCGATCAGATCAACTGCACCCCGGGTATCGCCGGTGTGCGGGTCTTCTCCGACGCGAACGACAACTGGGTGGCTACCCGTCGCATCTGGAACCAGCACGCCTACAGCATCAACAACGTCAACGAAGACGGCTCGATCCCCGCCGAGCCCACTCCGAGCTACCGCGACCACAACACCTTCCGCCTGAACAGCCTGACGACCATCGATCCGCAGGCCGCCCCCGACCTGTTGGCCGAGGCGCCCGAGGTCGTCGCCGATGGCTGCGATATGGCGGTGAGCGTGTGGGTTACCAACTCCGGCGCGGTGAACGTGGGCCCGGATATGGCGGTGAGCTTCTACGTGGTGCGCAACGGCAACCGCCAGTACCTCGATACCGGCTACACCACCCAGGGGCTTGAGCCCGGGCAGTCTGAGCGCGTGCGGCTCGGCTTGAACCTTCCCTCCGGGAGCTACGACATCATCGCGGTGGTCGATGATGTCAACGGCACCGGCTCTCGCAACGAGTGCAATGAGGATAACAACACCATTCTCATCGAAGGCGGCTACTCCTGCTGAGCGCGTGGGGTGGCGAGGAGGCTCGGACGTCGTTCGACCCCCTCGACCCCCACCCCTGGCTCTCGCGAAGGTTTTTTGACCCCCTCGATCGACTCCAGGGGGCGTTCGCGAGCGTGTTTCGACCCCCTCGACCCCCTGGCAAGAGGCAGGCAGAGCGTCTCGCGACCCCCTCGACCCCCTGGCAAGAGGCAGGCAGAGCGTCTCGCGACCCCCTCGACGCCCCGTTCGGGGTATATGGGTGGGGCAATGGGAGCCAAAAGAGAAGCCCCGGCCACTGGCCGGGGCTTTTTTTCGTCCGGGAGCCTCCGGGCGCGGAGGGCTCAGGTCAGATGTGCCAGCTTTCGGGGGTTGCGGAGAATGTAGATCTGCGTCACGCGGGCGTCGGCGACCTCACATTGAAAGAGGGTGGGGAGGCCCTGCGCATCGTAGAAGAGCATCGCCATACGTCCGTTGATCTCCAGGGCGGTGCCGGCGCCCGAGCCGGCGTGCTTGCGGGCCAGGCCGTGGAGGAAGCGGGCGACGGGGTCGGCTCCGACGATGGGTTTTCGGGCGGTGCTGACGTGTCCTCCCCCGTCGGAGAGCACCACGACATCGGGGGCCAGGACGTCCATCAGCGTCTGGATATCGCCGTCGATCGTCGCCTGGAAGAGTCCCTCGACGGTGGCGCGGTGGGTGTCGTCATCGACCAGGGTGTGGCGCCTTCCGGAGCGCACCCGGGTGCGGGCGCGGTGCACGAGCTGCCTTACGGCCTCTGGCGATTTTCCCAGCGCCCGGGCGATCTCCGGGTAGTCAAAATCAAAGACCTCGCGCAGCACGAAGGCCGCCCGCTGCTCGGGGGTGAGGCTCTGGAGCATCACCAGCATGGCGGTGGAGACCTGGTCGGCCAGCAGGAGGGCCGACTCCGGGGAGCGCGCCGCCGGCTGCTCGGGCTGCGCGGCGGTGGGCAGGGGCTCGGGAAGCCAGACGCCGGGGTAGTCTTCGCGCTGGCGGTTGCGCTTGCGCAGGGCGTTTAACGCCTGGCGGGTGGCGATCTGCGCCAGATACGAGCGCGGGTGCTCCACCGGGGTCTCCACCGCTCGCCAGCGCAGGTAGCACTCCTGGACGACGTCTTCGGCATCGCTGACGCTGCCGGTGAGGTTGTAGGCGATCTTAAAGAGGAGCGCGCGGTGCTCGGCAAAGGCGCTATCGGGTTGGGCAGACATCGTCGGGCTCCGTACGTCAGGCCGCGGGTTCGTCGTCGGCTTGCGGGCCAAGCTCCGCATGTTGCGACCAGGAGAAGGTGCCGGGGTGGCGGGCTTCATTGCTCAGCGAGCGCAGGGTCATCCGGCAGATCGATTCCTTAAAGATGCCCCCGGCAAGCCCTCCCATGTGGATGCTACGGGGGCGGTCATCCGGGTGAACGAACTGTACCAGGGCGTTTTTGGGGCCGAGCGCGATGTTTTGAACGATGTATCCGCCGCGGTAGGGCTCCAGAGGGCGCTGCTCAAGGTAGCGCTGCACGTTGTCGGCCACATGCGCCCCCAGGGGCAAGGCCGAAGCACAGCCCATCCGCAGGTAGGCGTAGCCGGGGTGATCGATGGCGATGGCGTCGCCGGCGCCGAAGATGGAGGGGAAGCCCGGGACCTGAAGCTCGGGGGTAACCTGCAGGCGCCGCCGGGTATCGTGGGGCAGGCCACTGGTCATGGCCAGCGAGGGGGTGGAGAAGCCGGCACACCAGATCAGCAGGCCATCGCCCAGGAGCGCGCGGCGCGCGTCGTGGTCACGCATCGGCACGGGCTGATGGGTATGGACGATGACCTTTAAGCGCTTGAGTCGGCGCAGGATCGCCGCGCGCGCCCGCTCCGAGACGCTCGGGGCGATGGCGCCGGCGCAGTGGAGGTGGATCTCGATCTGGGGATGCTCGCTGGCGATCTCCCCGACGAGCTCCAGTCCGGTGTGCCCGCCTCCGACGATGTGCACCGGGCCCGAGGTGTGCTCTTGAAGTCGGCGGCGAGTCTCTTCGGCGCCGGCCAGCGTCGAGATTTGCAGGGCTTCGGGGGGGGCGGCGCCTTCGGCAGAGCCGGCCGCGTAGATGAGCACGTCGTAGGACAGAGACTCCCCGCCGGCCAGCGTGACCCTCCGGGCTTCGGGCTCAATGCTCTCGACCGAGTCGACCCGCACGTCGACCTGGGGATGCAAAAGAGTGGCGAGGGGATGGGAGACGCTCTTAAGG
The DNA here is from genome assembly GCF_004005565.1 of Lujinxingia sediminis. Lineage (NCBI taxonomy): Bacteria > Deltaproteobacteria > Bradymonadales > Lujinxingiaceae > Lujinxingia > Lujinxingia sediminis. The sequence goes on from NZ_SADD01000006.1 coordinate 221,011, forward strand.
GTGGATGCCGCGTAGCTATGCAGGCGAATGCGCTCGATGAAGTGGTCTTTCGGGTTGATCAGCGTGACGCGGGGGCGACTCGGCCCCTCGGCGGAGCACAGGCGATTGGCGGCCATAATGCCGGCGTATCCGGCGCCGATGACGATGGTATGTGGGGTCATAGCAAGCTCCTTACTTCGGGATGAAAAGGACCAGACAAACGTGCTACATACCCGACACCGCCCGGGACGAGGTTGTGACAGAAATTTCTAAGATGAGGGTGGGTTGACAAGCCCGCCTTCGCTGCACATCCTCCACCGAAGTTGAGATATGGCCGGCACGGGTGCCGGTTTTGAAGCGGCACATCGCAACGTGGAGTGCGCATGAACACCTGCCCGAATTGCGGCAAAGAGGTCGACGATAACGCCCGCCATTGCGGGCATTGCGGCCATAAGCTGCAGATCGATCAGAAGAAAACCATGCTCGGCATGGCTGCTATCGATCCTCACGAGCTTCAAAAACGCATCGCCGAGGCTCGCCCCGCCCAGAAGGGGGAAGAGCGAGTGTCGGAGAAGGCTGGGCCTCAGTCCTCCGAGAGCGCCGGGCCGGATCCGGAGATGGCTCTGACGGAGGTGATGGAGCCGGTACGTTTTCCCAGGCCGGAGGATGCACACGCCCGGGCTGAGGCTTCGGTCGCGTCCGATGATGCTCAACCCGAAGGTGAGCAGGACGATATCGCCATCGGTCCCACCGAGGCGATGCCCGCGCTCACGCTTCCCACGCCGGCAAGCGATGGACCTGAGGAGCGTGCCGACGGCGAAGACCAGCTCCCCCATCAGCCCACCGGACCGATGGAGGCGCTCCCCACCGTGGCACCTGCCGATGAACGCGGTGAGTGGGACGCGAGTTCCTTGCCGGACCCGCTTGCGGCCACCGAGCTGGAGATGTCGCCGGTCGATCTCTCAAAGACCGGCCCGACGTCGACACCGGCCGCCGAGCCAGAGTCCGAGTCCGCGCCAGGCGCACCGCAGGCCGCTCCTGGCGATGCGCCTGAGGCCTCCACCGATGCGCCGGTGGTAACACCCACCCCGGCGCAGGGGCTCGCCGCCCAGCTCCCCGATAACCTGGCGCAGCTGGCCGGAGATCCGGAGAACAAAAAACGCCTGATACTCTTTGTCGGTGCAGTCGTCGTGGTGCTTCTGGGCTGCTGCATTTTGAGCGTGGTGCTCTCCTCGATGGTCTGACCATCTGCCCGCTGGCGTCGCCGAGCGTGGCAGAAAAAAGCCCCGCACGCGTTCGCGTGCGGGGCTTTTCTTTTGGAGCGTATCGCGGTCGCGATGCTTTAGAAGATCTGCGAGTCGTAGAGCCGGTCGATGGCTTTGTCGGTCCAGGCATCCAGGGTGCCAAGCTCCCAGGCCAGGTGCAGGATCGTGTAGCGGTTGCGGATGTCTTTGGAGTGCGCCACGGAGCGCCAGGCCCGCTCGCGCGCCACGTCCAGCTCGGCAAAACGCACCGGACACTTCGCCTCGACGAGCTCCTCTTCAAGCGAGTTGCAGGTGCGCAGCGTCGAGCCCACCTTCTGGCGCAGCACCGACCACTCCGACTTCAGGGTGGTGAGGCGAGCGCGAAGTTCGTCGGCGGAGGGGTAGGCCTTTTCGGCGTGTTTGACCACCGCGTCGTAGAGGGGGCCGAAGCGCTCTTTGAGCACCGCAGCGTACTGCTCCCAGGGTTGGAGCGCGGCCACGCGCGCCTCCACATTGATGGTGTCCGGGTCCATCGCCATAAGCTGCTCGTAGAGGTAGGCGGTGGTCAGCGTGCCCACGCCCACCTGGCAGCCGTGAAAATCATGCGGCTCATCAAACGCGATCGAGGTCATGTCGATAAAGTGGCTGATCAGGTGCTCGCCACCGGAGGCCGGGCTCGACGAGCCGGCCACGCTCATCGCCAGGCCGCTGAGCATCAGGCTGGCGCTCAAGTCGCCGACGGCCTGGCGGTCGCGGGCGGGCAACTTCGGAGCGACTCCGTCGAGAAGTTTCGCGCCGGCCTCAATGATCTCCATGGCCTCGGCGGAGTGGAAGGTGCCGTTGAGCCAGGCCGAGAGTTGCCAGTCGGCGTTGGAGACCGGCTTCGACATCAAATCACCCAGACCGCTGCAGATCATGCGGTAGGGCGACTCGGCCAGCACATCGAGATCGGCCACCACGACCCGCGGCGCGCGGCAGGGGATGGTGGTTTTGACGCCCTCGGAGAGCACCGCGGCAATCGCCGAGGTGTAGCCGTTCATGCTCGGGGAGGTCGCCACGCACGCCATATAACGGTCGACGTTGAAGCAGGCCTGCTTGACGATGTCGTTGATGGTGCCGGCACCCACGGCCACGCCAGCCACCGCGCCCTGCTCGCCAAGGGCCGCCTGGTAGGCGGCGATGGAGGCATCATCACAACGCGGCACCTCCTCGCCCTCGCTGGCGAGTACCTCAAAGCGCTCCCAGGCTTGACCCACCCGATCGAGCTCGGCGGCCAGGGCCTTTCCGGCCACCTCCCAGGTGTTTTCGTCAAAGGCCACAAGCCAGGTGCCCTCGGGAAGATGCGCCTGCATCTGGCGCACACCCTCGGCGATGGCGTCTTTCTGGAGCACGATCGCGCGGGTGTCGAGGTGCTCGGCGTAGCGGGTCAATAGCTCGTCGATGAGCGTGGTCATAGCGTGCCTCAGGGGAAAAGAGGGTCGTCAACATATCGGGCATCACCATGCCCGGATCGCACCATTCTTCAAGCTCTAGCAGATGGCGCGCTGAGAAATTCCGGGAAAAATTTGCCCGGGATCGGCCCGCCCCTTATAACATAGCTGCAGGTACGCCGTAGGCCGTTGTTGTTTGTCGACGTGAGATGCATGGGTTACTCGGTCTGCGCCGAGCTAAACCTGGCTTATGATGATTCGGTGGAGGATTGAGAGTTGAGTAACCCTACAAATAAACAGCAGAGCGGTTCGGTCGTCACGACCACCGAGACCTCGCGCTCCAAGAGCGACACCCGGCTCGATGTGCTCTCGCCACAGGAGGAGAAGGTGTTGCGCATGTTGCACGGGCTCGGTGAAGAAGACACCCACGAGCTCAAGTTTGCCCTGGGCGCCGACGAAGAAACTCGCCTCAAGCTGGCCATGATGGAGCGCGAACTCCACGAAGCGCTGGCCCCCAACGGTCCGATCGCTGCAGGTGATCTGGATGAGGGTGATGAGTGATAAGGTGTTGAGATCCCGAAAGATTTCGAAGAGAAGAGGTCCGCGTCGCGGGCCTCTTTTTTTTGCCCGACGTCCGGGGTTGAGGCCGCTAGACCGCACATGTGGGCTTTGATAACGTCGCGGCGCTTAGGAGGTCGGTTCCAGCCAGCTGGTATGAGTCCCAGGAGGAGCGATGTTTAAGAAGGTGTTGATCGCCAACCGTGGCGAGATTGCGGTTCGAGTGATGCGCAGCCTGCGCGAGATGGGAATCGCGACGGTGGCGGTGTACTCGGAGGCCGACCGCAAGGCGCTGCACGTGCGCATGGCCGATGAAGCCTACTGTGTGGGGCCTGCGCCCAGTGCCGAGAGCTACCTGCGCGCCGAGGTGATCCTGGACGTCGCTAAGAAGAGCGGCGCCGAGGCTATTCATCCCGGCTACGGTTTCTTGAGTGAAAACGCCGACTTTGCCCGCGCCTGTGAGGCTGCCGGCATCACCTTCATCGGTCCCAAACCCTACGCCATTGAGGCGATGGGCGAGAAGACCCGGGCCCGCCAGCTGATGGAGAAGGCCGGGGTTCCGCTTGTGCCCGGGACCAAAGATGCTGTGGAGGATGCTGCCGAGGCTCTGGCAATCGCCGAGAAGATGGGCTTTCCGGTGCTGGTCAAAGCGTCGGCAGGCGGCGGGGGCAAGGGAATGCGTCGGGTCGATGATCCGGCGGAGTTCGTGCAGTCCTTTGAAGGGGCGAGGCGCGAAGCGCTGAGCGCGTTCGGCAATGGCGATGTGTATGTTGAGAAGTACGTGCTCAACCCGCGCCACGTCGAGATTCAGGTGCTGGCCGACGGTCACGGTAACGTCGTGCACCTCTTTGAGCGCGACTGCTCGGTGCAGCGTCGCCACCAGAAGATCATTGAGGAGACGCCCTGTCCGGTGCTCAAAGAGGAGACGCGCCAGCGCATGGGCCAGGTGGCCTGTGATGCGGCGCGCGCCGTCGATTATATCGGCGCGGGCACCGTGGAGTTTTTGCTCGACGCCAACGGCGACTTCTATTTTCTGGAGATGAACACCCGGCTGCAGGTCGAGCACCCGATCACCGAGATGATCACCGGCATGGATCTGGTGCGCTGGCAGGTGAACATCGCCGCGGGCCGTCCGCTCGATGTCGACCAGAGCCAGATCACTCGCCGGGGCGCGGCGGTGGAGTGTCGTATCTACGCCGAAGATCCCGAGAATAACTTCATGCCCTCTCCGGGGCCTCTGCACGTGCTGAAGACGCCATCGGGCCCCGGTGTGCGCGAAGATGGCGGCGTGTATGAGGGCGGGGAGGTCACGGTGCATTACGACCCGATGATCGCCAAGCTCATCACCTGGGGAGAAGATCGTCAGCACGCCATTGAGCGGATGCGCCGGGCGCTCTCCGAGTATGTTGTCGGGGGAATCTCCACCAACATCGCGTTTCACCGTGAGGTGCTCGATCATCCCGATTTTGTCAGCGGGGAGTACACCACCGACTTTGTGCCGCGCTGGCTTAAAGAGCGCTCAAAGCCCGCGCCGCGCTACGTGCTTGATGCCGAGCTGGTGGCCGTGCTCAGCGCGCATCGCCGCGATGAGGCGTTGAGCCAGGGCGCCGGCGTGCAGGGGGGTGCCGGGGCCGCGAAGAGTGGGCCTGGAAGCCGCTGGAAAGAGCTCGGTCGGATGCGTGCGCTGGGGCGTTGAACCCGGGGCGCGCCACCACCTCCACGACATCTTTGCGAACGATTGAGGACGAGAGTATGAGCGAGCGCGTGTTTTATTTTGTGGGTCAGGGCGATGAGCAACGCACCTGGCAGGTCGAGACCCTTCAAGCTGATCTCTACCGCGTCACCTCCCCGGAGGGGACGACCTTTGAAGTCAGCGCCTTTGAGGCGGACGCCGCCGGGCTGAGTCTTTTGACCGGCGATCGGGTCATTGAGGCCGACGTGCTGCGGGAGGACACCGTCTACGAGGTGCAGATCGACGGGGAAACCCACGCCGTCGAGGTGCTCAACGAGCGCCAGAAGCGCATGAAGGCCGCCGGCGTGGGCGCGCGCGGCTCGGATAGCCCCGAGCTCAAGAGCCCGATGGCCGGCAAGGTCGTCGCGATCGCGGTGGAGGTAGGCCAGGAGGTTGCGCCTGGCGAGACGGTTGTCATCGTTGAGGCGATGAAGATGGAGAACGACCTCAAGGCACACCGTCCCGGTGTGATCACCGAGGTCGCGGTAAGCGCAGGGCAGGCCGTCGAGATCGGCGACGTGCTGGTCCGTATCGACGATGTGCAATGAGACAGATCGGGCGCGCCTGATGAGCACGCCGCGGGAGTGAGCATGAGCGAGGAGTCACGCGAGGAAGAGTTCTGGGCGGCGCTGCACGAGGCCGATGCCCGCTGGCGCGATGAGGTGTTGCAGCCTCTGCTGGAGCGCTTTGGCGAGCGTCGCGAGCGCTTTGTGCGCAGCGACGGTGAGGAGGTCGAGGCCGTCTATGGCCCGCACCATCAGCGTGGTCAGGATTTCCTCAACGACCTGGGCTTTCCGGGGAGCTATCCCTTCACCCGAGGGGTGCAGCCGACGATGTACCGCGGTCGACTCTGGACGATGCGTCAGTACGCCGGCTTTGGCGACGCCGCCCAGTCCAATGAGCGCTACCGCTACCTGCTCTCGCAGGGAACCACCGGTCTGTCGGTGGCCTTCGATCTGCCCACGCAGATGGGGTACGACTCCGATAGCCCCCGCGCTCGCGGTGAGGTCGGTAAAGTAGGCGTGGCTATCGACTCCATCGCCGATATGGAGGTGCTTCTCGACCAGCTGCCCCTGGATAAGATCTCGACCTCGATGACGATCAACGCCACCGCCTCCACCCTGCTGGCGCTCTATGTGGCGGTGGCCGATGCTCGCGGCATCGATCGGGGTAAGCTGCGCGGAACCATCCAGAATGACGTGCTCAAGGAGTACATCGCCCGGGGGACCTACATCTATCCTCCGCGGCCGAGCATGCGCATCATCACCGATATCTTTGGCTTCTGTCAGGCGGAGGTGCCCAAATGGAACACGGTGAGCATCTCCGGCTACCACATCCGCGAGGCGGGCAGCACGGCGGTGCAGGAGGTCGGGTTTACGCTGGCCAATGGCATCGCGTACGTCGAGGCTGCTCAGGCCGCCGGGCTTGATGTCGATGAGTTCGCCGGACGCCTCTCCTTCTTCTTCAACGTGCATAACAACTTCATCGAAGAGGTCGCGAAGTTCCGCGCGGCGCGCCGTCTGTGGGCGCGCATCATGAAAGAGCGCTTCGGGGCGAAGAAAGAAAGCTCCATGCGTCTGCGCTTCCACAGCCAGACGGCCGGCTCCACGCTGACCGCGCAGCAACCCCAGGTCAACATCGTGCGCGTGGCGATGCAGGCGCTGGCCTCGGTGATGGGCGGCACGCAGTCCTTGCATACCAACTCCTGGGATGAAGCCCTGGGACTTCCCACCGAGGCCTCCGCGCTGATGGCGCTGCGCACCCAGCAGGTCATCGCCCATGAGACGGGGGTGGCGGATATCGTCGACCCGCTGGCCGGAAGCTACGCGGTGGAGGCGCTGACCGACGCGATTGAGGAGGGAGCGCGCGACTACATCGCCCGTTACGACGCGATCGGCGGGGCGGTGCAGGCCATTGAGGCGGGCTTTCCGCAGAGTGAGATTCAGGAGGCCGCCTACCAGGCCCAGCTCGCTCAGGAGCGCAGTGAGCAGGTGATCGTGGGGGTTAACCGCTATAAAGCCGAGGAGGAGGCTCCGGTGGCGATCCATCAGATCGACCCGGAGGTGGAGCGCTCCCAGGTGGCACGACTGCGCGAGCTTAAAGCGTCGCGGGCGGCCTCCGAGGTCGAGCGTTGTCGCGCCGGGCTGGCGAATGCGGCGCGGGGCGGCGACAACCTGATGCCTCATATTGTGGAAGCCGTCGTGCATAAGGTGACCCTGGGTGAGGTCGCCGACACTCTGCGCGAGGTGTTTGGGGAATACGTCGAGAATGTTGTCTTTTAATGGGGCATCGACTCGCCGCTGGCGAGCGGTCGAGCCCCTGGCACCCTGAGCGGTGCGCCGGAGCGCCCCCTGACATGTGGCAGGGGGCGTGTTTCGTGGCGCCCCGGTGATGTTCATATCCCGAGAAGGTCTAAGATGTCTGAGCAGCACGATGTGCGCATGTTGCGCGACCACTTCAAAAAAGCGCTGATTCTGGAGAACCCCCACCCATCCCTCGACCGCTATCTGACGGCGATGGGTATTGAGGTGGAGCGCCTCGATGAGTCTGTGACCCTCAATGAGGATGAGGTCGTGCGAATCCTGGAGGAAGGGCAGCACGACCTGCTCTTTAAGCGTAGCCGCTTTGAGGTCAACGAGCGCGTACTTAAGGCGTCGAAACACCTGGCGGCGGTGATGCTCTGTTGCATCGGCGATGACTCGGTGGACCGGGATGCCTGCGCGCGTGAGGGCGTGCTGGTGATGAACGACCCGGTGAGCAACGGGCGCTCGGTGGTGGAGATGGTGTTGGGCGAGATGATCTGTCTGGCGCGGCGAATCTTTGATGCCGATCGCGACGGGCGCAGTCATCTGTGGACCAAAAACAGCAAGGAGCGCTACGAACTCAAGGGCAAGAATCTGGCGATCATCGGGCTTGGCAACATCGGCAAGCAGGTCGCTCAGGTGGCCGAGGCCTTTGGCATGCGTGTCTTCTTCTACGACACCCGCGAGCTGGCCCGGGAGGTGGGCATCGCGCTGGGATGGACGAGCTGCGCGACGCTCTCGGAGGCCTTCCGCGTGGCAGATGTGGTGACGGTGCACGTGGGCGCCGAAGATCACCGCGGGCGCAGCAACCGCGATATGCTCAGCTACGAGCATCTTTCGAACTTCGGGGCCGACCGCGAACCTTCGAGCCCGCGCATCTTCATCAACGCGGCGCGCGGCTTTTTGTACAATCCCGACGATCTCAAGCGCGCGGTGGAGGAGGGGCATGTGCGCCGCGCGGCGGTTGACGTCTTCCCCGAGGAGCCCGGCAGCAGCGACGATCCCTGGTCGAACCCCTACGCCGAGTTTGCCAGTGTGGTCACCACCCCGCATATCGGGGCGGCCACCGAGGAGGCTCAGCCGCGCATCGCGCAGCATGTGGCCAACACCACGCAGCTCTTTTTGGAGCAGGGCCTTGTGCGTGATTGTGTGTTCAGCCCCGGTCAGACCATCGGGGTGGAAACCGACGGGGCGTGCACGATCCTCACGGTCATTCACAGCGACCAGCGTGGCACCAAGAAGGCGGTTGATGACGCGATCTTTGAGGCGGGTTTGAACAACCTGCGCTCTTCGCACCGCGACTTCCCCGAGTACGGTTTTGCCTACGAGGTGGCGGCCATCGATCGGCCTCTCGACGAGAAGCAGCTCCGTGAGCTTGTGGCCCATGCCCAGGCGATTACCGGGGATGTGAGGGCGGTGCGCGCGATCCGCCAGATTCCGCTTCGCAGCGAAGGCTGCAAGGAATGAGGTGGTGGGTCAGCCTCGGATCATCAGCGTCATGAAAAAACGCGCAGCCGGAGCTCCGGCTGCGCGTTTTTTGGATCGTGAACACCGGGTTCGCCCGGCCTGACCTTGAGCAGTGACGTCATGACGTCGGCTCAGCCCCCCGGAGCGCCATATCAACGCTGCCGGGCCGGGGCATCCTCGACGCTCAGACCATGAAGGTGTCTTTGAACTGGGTGGTCAGCGTCAGCAGCAGTGCGGTGATGATCGCTGCGGCGATCAACATGCGCGCACCATAGACAAAGGTCGCCATTAACGCTTCAAAGGCTTCATCGGCGCGCTCCTCGTAGCGCTCGGCCAGCGATGCCAGGCGTTCCTCCAGGCGGCCGGTCTCCTCGCCCACGTCCACGTTCTCCAGGATGTCGTCGGGCAAGACCTTCATCATGTAGAAGCCCTTGGCCAGGCTGCCCCCCTGCTCAATGACGTCCTGGGCGATGGGGATCTTGCGCTCGATATCGGAGTTGTTGGAAGCCTCCGCGGCAAGCTCCAGGGCCTTGTGCACGGTGAGTCCGCTGGAGATCGACTGCTCGGTGTAGCGGCAAAAGACCGAGTAGGTGTTGAAGAGGCTGGCGCGGTTTAAGATCGGAACGGCCAGCCAGAGGCGGTAGCCGAAGCTGCGCAGGCTCAGGTCCACTGGCAGGTTGAGGTAGGCGTAGGCCCCAAAGCCCACGACGAGCAAAAAGATCGCGCCCTGTAGAAGACCGCCCACCATCAGCTCGCCGATCACCGTCCAGGTATCGTGGCGCATGGTGATCTCGCCGAGATCCGCACTAAAAAGCGTCATGGCGATAAAGAGACCGAGCACCACCAGGAGCACGGGTTCGGTAAAAGAGAAGACGAGCTTCTTTCGACGCCTGGCGCGTTTACCGTAATGCTTGGCCAGGTGGCGAAAGGTGCGCGGGAGCTTACCCTGTTCCTCGGCCACCAGGATGAGCTTTCGCGCGGTGGAGTCGAGCAGGCCGTAGCGAGCAAAGGCCTCCCCGAGCATGTCACCGCGCTCCATCAGGGAGTGGCGCATCCGGGTGACCATTTTGCCGTCGTAGCCCTGGCGTTCCATCATGTCGATGATACGCGCATAGCTCATGCCGCTCTCCAGGCCCTCAAAGAAGATCGTGCATAAGGAAGCCGCCTCCGCGTCTGTAAGGTAGGTGGAGGATTCACGGACCACCGGCTCGCGATGAGGCGACGTGGAGTAAGGTGCGACCATCAGGAAGACTCCCTGCAGGCGGCCCGTTAAAAGGCCGGAGGATGTGCGACAACGATGGACGCGTTACAGGTATAAAGGCAGCGTCGCATCCCGTCTTAAGCAGCCCGGCCACCTTAACGTATGACCTCCCGAAGATAAACGTTCCACCCGGTCAAAAAGGAGCAACGATGGCGTTCGATCAAGAGAAGATGGTCAGTCTGATGCGCGAGATCCTCCAGGAGAATTACCTCACCCTGGCAGTCAAAGCCTACAGCCTGGAGGAAGACTTAAGCCGAGGGGAGTGCCTGATGCGCTTTCAACTCGCCCAACGTGAAGAGAACCCGGTGGAGGTCGAAGGGCAGGGCGTGGGCACGATTGATGCGCTCTTCAACGGGCTGCGTCAGCACCTGGCCCATGACTACCCCTCGCTGAGCTCGATCGCGTTCTCGCAGTTTGCCATCCAGGGATTGCTCAACAGCGCCGATGCCCGGGAGTCGTCGAAGGCGTGGGCCGAGGCGACCGTGGGGATCATCAACAGTGAGGGGCGAGAGTTTGTCTTTCAGGCGCGCCAGCCCTCGGTCAGCCGCGCCGGCATTGAGGCGACGGTCAAAGCCGCGGAGTACTTTGTGAACAGCGAACGCACCTATGTGCGCCTCCATGAGATCCTGGAGCATTACCGCAGCGAGGGGCGAACCGATCTTGTGGAGAAGTACACCGACCTGATGACGCAGGTCGTGCAGAACACCTCGTATTCGGAGGTTGTGGAGCGCATTCGCGCGCAGCTCAAGGGGTGAGCGCGAGCGGCCGCATAGGTCAGCGGCAGCTGGCCGGCGTGGGCTGACCCGGGGAGCCGAAGAGAGGGCCCTCGGAGAGCAGCTCGCGGTGGTAGCACCAGGCGGTGGGCTCTCGTCCCGAGATCTGGCCGGGGCGCAGCCCGAAGGCGACGTTTTCGCGAAGCTCGCGCCCGGTGCCGATCTCGCCATCCGGGTCGACGAGCGCGCCTTCGCGCCAGGCGACCTCATCGTGGATCACAAAGCCGAACTCCCCCTCAAGCTCAATCAGGCGCATGGAGCGGGTGAAGTTTGACAGACCCACCGGCCGGCTCCAGCGGCCGTACTCGTAAGAGGCCGTCGGGTCGAGGTTTTCCTCAATGACGTAGTGGTCGTTGGCGCGACGGTAGAAGAGAAAATGCTCCCCGGGGGCGATGGGCTCGAGTGCCTCGACCACCGCGCGCTCTTTGGGAGAATCGAGCAGGCGGTCGATTTCGATGCGCTCGTTGGTTTCAAGGAGCTCGATGACCACGCCGCGCGGATCGATGGGAGCGTCGCCCAGATTGACGATCTCGATGTATTCGCCAAGTTCCTGGGATTCGCCCGGGGGCGGCTCCACGCGGATCATCAGCTCGGAGAAGGCCAGCGCGGGCCGGGCCAGGGGGTCGGCGTCCGGGATGTCTGGTGAGTCGGTGTCTTCAACCGGAGCGTCGGCGCCGGCGTCGGCGGGGAGGTCGGTATCGGGCTGTAACGCCGTGTAGGGGTAGGCTTCCAGGTCGATCGCCAGATTACACCCGGTAGCCCAGGTGAGGCTCAGGCAGAGCACCAGCCACAGCAGCGGGCGGAAGGCAGGTGCGATCAGAGCTGGAAGATGGGGCTGGCGCATGACAGGTAGGCGGAGACAAGGGGCGCCGAAAAGGGCGATGGGCACACCGTAAAACGTATCGAGAGGGCTCGTGTCGAGAGGTGACCGCAGCTAGTGGTACGAACTTTGCGGGGAGTTGTCAGCCTAATTCAGATGCGCTAGAGTGTCGAGGAGAGCCGGCGCGCGAAAATGGCACGTGCGCGGCTTTATCCCGAAACGAACAGGGCATCGAGCACGATCTGGGAGCGCATTCCGCAGCGGCGGTCAGCGCCCTTCATCCCGGGCTTTTTGGCCAGGATGGCGTGGTGACTCGGCATCGGTGAGTACATTGAGGACCAGGGAGCCCATGTCTCCAGGGTCGATGAGGAGAGCGCGCTCCGACCGTCCGACATCCTTGTGGGACGTCGACGCGAGTGCCGGGCCACGAAGGTCCGCGGCACACGAGAGATCCGGGGAGGTTCGTCACGCCGCGCTCCGCGGCGCGAGCAACCCTTTTCGGCGAACAGGTATTAAACGAGCGACATACCGCCAGATCGATGCGTGTGGGACGGGCTGCCAACGGGCAGCCTGGAGGTCCCCGGGCAGTCGATCGTCAGTGACCTTTCAGGCTCAGCACCGAGGAGAGGATGAGCGAAGAGGCCAACCAGAGCGCCCAGGACAACAACCCCGAAGGTGGCGGCAGCAAGCGCCGTCGTCGCCGTCGCCGCCGGCGCTCGCGCAGCAGCAAGGGCTCCAGCCAGACCACCCAGAACACCGCCAAGAGCGAGTCGGGTGAGTCCGAGGAAGGGGTCAAGCCCTCCGGCGGCAAGAAGAAGAGTCGGGAGGGGGCCAAGAGCAAGAATCGCCGCCAGAGTTCGCGGCGCTCCCGCGGAAGTTCGCGGCGAAAGAGTCGCAACCGCAGCTCCGGTAAAAGGCGTCAGCGCCGCAAGACGCCGGTGCGTAAGCTCAAGACCCCCGAGAGTAAGCTCGGCGGGCGTGAGCCGGTGGTTGATCTTTCGGCCGCCCAGGAGTCGCGCCGCGGCCCGGTGGAGTTGACCCCCTTTGAGGTCTTCTGCGCCTACCACTGCGGGATCACCGAGAATAACAACTACCGCCAGCAGTCTCTGCGCGAAGTGGCCAGTCGCTTCAACATGCAGACCCACGAGTTGGAGAAGGCGTTGCGGGAGTTCGGCCTGGATAAAGAGACCGTCAAGAGCTCGCGCTTTGATATCTCCCTTTGCCAGCTCGACATGAAGGTGGCCCCCGAGGGCATCGACAAGCGTGAGCTGGCGCGGGTGCTCTTTGATGAGTTTCTCGACGAGACGCCGCGAGCCCGTGAACGCGTGGAGGCTTTTGAAGCCTCCAGCCAGGCGCAGCCCGATGAGGCAAGCGGCGAGTGATTCAGGTCGGTGTTTTCGGTGGCAGGTCGGGGCGATGTGTGTAGGATTGCCCCTGCCCCCTGATAGACCCATCGAGATCACGATTCCGAGGTAGATGCATGGACCCCAACGAGAAGAGCGCTGCAGAGTCGATCGACGCGATCGCCGATGATGACCTGCCCTTCGGTGCGCCGACCACCCGTGAGCGCCCGCTGATCCTTCTGGCCGATGATGACGGAGAGCTGCGCGGGATGCTCAAGGCGCATTTCTCCCGTCGAGACTGCGACCTGCTGGAGAGCATGGATGGCGCGGAAGCGCTGGAGAAGATCATTGAGCACCGCCCCAATCTGGTGGTGCTTGATGTGATGATGCCTGAGCTCACCGGTTGGGAGGTATGCAAATACGTGCGTCAGCACGAGATCTACGAGCAAACCGCGATCATCATGCTTACGGGCATCGGTCCGACTAACAACGAGTTGACCAGCCCGCTCTTTGGCGCGGACGACTATATTGACAAGCCCTTCGACTTCGAGGAGTTGAAGGTCAAGGTGGCCAAAGTACTGGAGCAGCGGCAATCACCGCCTCTGCGCTGAGACCGGCCACCGGTCGAGTTTGAAACACGCCAAAGCCCCGATGAGAGTACTCATCGGGGCTTTGGCGTGTGTGCGTCTGCGCTTTTTAGTCGCCGGCCGCGGGGGGCGGTTGCGGCGTCCGGGTGTCAGGGGAGTTCTTCGAGCATCAGGCGGGCGCGGCGGTGGTTGTCGCTGGAGGGGGGCACCATGGTGAGGATGGTGCGGCAGAGCTCGGCGGCTGCGGCGGGGTCGGCGGCGCGCTGACCGGCTGCCAGGATGTAGAGGCTGTTGGCCTCGTTTTCCAGGGCAAGGGCAAGTCGACGTGTGGTGGGATCGCTGCGTGAGAGGGCCTGCGCGCGCGTCAATAAGGAGTAGGCGCGGGCGTAGCTGTCGGAGGCCAGGGCCGCCAGGCCCTGGCCGGCCAGCGCGTGGGCCATGGCCGTGGAGGTCTGTTGTTCGAAGTGGCCGCGACCGCCGGCCAGAGCTGCGTCGGCTTTGCGGGCGCGCTGGATCAGCGTCAGTGCGCGCTCAAACTCGCCGGATTCCAAAGCCTGTCGGCCCTGCTGCAAACTCTGGCGGAAGGTGCGCACGTCGTCGGCGGTACGCGCGGCCCGCTCGCCGATGGCACCGCTGGAGGCTCGCTGGATGGACTCGAAGTGGGCGATGGCCCCCTCAAAGTTCTCGTCGCGGTAGAGGTTAAAGCCCTTGGTGAAGTTGATCGAACCTGTGGAAGACGCCGCCGAATCTCGGGAACCGGCGCTTGAGGCAGTGGAACCCGAAGCGGGCAACTCGGCAAAGGGGTTGTCGAGCTCGGGCTTGTCGCGTTCGGAGGAGGGGCGGGCCGACGGTCGGCGAGAGCGGCTTGTGATCTCGCGCTGGCGTGCTTCTTCGGCCTGACGCTCTTCGGCCTGACGCTCTTCGGCCTGGCGAGCGGCCACCGCGTCGAGATCCTCCAGGAGACGGCGGGCACCTTCATGTTGCGGAGCGATGCTGAGCAGATCGTCGACGGCTTCGCGGCTGGCGTCCCAGTCTTCGGCCTCAAAGGAGCGTTGAGCGCGCTCAAAGATCCCGTGAACTTCGCTCTGTCTCGCCAGCCTGATGAGCGACTGCGCTTCGCTGTGATAGACGCTCTCGCGGGAGACGGCGCTGAGTTCGGCCAGAAGTGGTGGATCGATGGCGTCGACCCGCTGGCGGGCGCGTTCGACGGTGGCGCGGGAGCGCCGCTCCATGGCGATGCGCTCGAGCTGTGCGTCAACTTCCCCGAATTCCGGGTCGGCGGCGGACGCCTGTTTGAAAAGGCTCTCGGCGCGCTCCCACTCCCGGCTCTTGATGGCTTCCACACCTTCGAGATAAAGCCCGCGCGCGTCGCTGTCGTGGATGGCCAGGGCCGTTGCGCCGGCGTCTTCGGGCGTCTCGGGTGAGAGGGCCAGGTGCACGATCAAAGCGATCAGCGGCAGGCAGAGCAGAGCGGCGCCGATGGTCACGCCCATCAACATGCGATCGAGGCGGCGCGGCGGGGCCACCGAGGGGACCGCGCCCAGCTGGCCCTGCTTCAGGGCGGTGGCGGTCTGGGTGGAAGCCGCCGGGATCAGCCGTCGCTGGCGACTCTCGGTGGGGCGGCCGCCGGGGATCACAAACTGAAAGATGGTCTGCCCGGACTCAATGCGATCGCCGTGAAAAAGATCGGCCTCACGGACTTTGACGCCGTTGAGGGCGGTGCCGTTGATCGACATCAGGTCGCGGACCATGAAGCTGTCGTCGTGCTGTTGAATGATCTCGAAGTGTTTGCGGCTCATCGAGAGGTCGGGCACGACGATCGAGTTATCGGTGCCGCGTCCTACGGTGCTGCGGATGCGATTGACCAGAAACTCCTGCCCGAGGGTGGGGCCGCTCAGCGTGGAGATGCGCGGGCAGATCGGGTCGGCTTCAAAGGGGCTGGAGAAGACCTCGGTGGCCTGGGCAGCAAAGTCGTCTGCGCCAGGTGTCGCCGCCGGCGCGATGCCGGCATCAGCACCTGTACGCTGGCGATCGCCACGTGTGAGCTCCTCGACCGACGCGATCTGAGTGGCTTCAATGGAGTCGGAGTCCGTTGCGGCCGGAAGCTCCATGGAGATGCTGCTGCGGTCGACCGGAGGTGGAGCCTCATTGGCGGTGTCGAAGATGCTGCGGGCGATCTCGGTGCGCTCAGGTTGAAGATCGTGAGGGGAAGCAGCATCGAGAAGTCCCGGCGAGATCTCGGTGCGCTCGGCCTGAAGGTCGGCGTCGGGTAGCGCGCTGGCGAGGCCGGGGGCGATTTCGGTGGCCTCCCCGACGAAGGGTTCCTCGACGGTGAGCTCCCCGGGACCTTCGGCGGAGGGCTCGCTCAGCGAGGATGCATGCGCTGCTGCCGGCTGGGAGACCTCCTCGATGTTCGGGGCGGAGGTCTGAATGTCGGCGCTGTCGGAGGCACCGTCCGGGGCGACGCCGGTGGGGTCGATGGTATGGCTGAGCATGGTGGCCCGCGCAGCCGAGGAGCGAGATGGGGCGACTTCCGCGTCAGATACCTCGTCCTCGTCGTGTGCTTCACCAACGTCCGGTTCATCGTCGAGATCCTCGGGGAGCATCTCGATGGTCGTCGGAGCGTCGTCTTCGGGAGGTTCGGGCGCAGCGCCCGGCACGCTCAGCTTCTTGAGGCGCTCTGAGAGGGAGAGCCCCGTTCCGGGACTTGACGCAGTGCGCAGCCCGCCCAGGCCCTGGAGGGTCTTTCTGGGAGCGGGCTCCTGCTGTGGGGCCGAGGGGGCCTCTGCCTCCGGGAGCCTCGATGGGGCTCCCTCGGCGGAGACACTCGTCTCTTCGGGTGGCTGCTCGCCAGCCGAAGGCTTGTTCTCCGCGTCGTTCATGGGTCCTCAGGTCGTGCTGGCGATTGATCTTCCGGGCGTGCCGAGGATAGCGTTGGCGCAAGAAAGGTGTCAATCAGGCGGTCTTTTGGCCCGGCCCCCCACTGCGAGAAAAGATCCGTGAGAGTTCGAGCTTCGTTGCGCACGCAGATGATCGCGGCGTTTGTCGTGCCCACTACTCTGATCATCGTGGCGATGATCGCGCTGGCCTGGGAGAGCGCGCAGCGCGGCCTGGAGGAAGAGGTGGGCAGGCGCTTAAGCGCGATTGGTGGTGCGCTTAGCGCCGAACTCAGTGAGGGCATTGATGCCTCCCAGCTTGCGCGCATGGACGCCTCCATGGAGCGCGTGCGCGCGCGCCTGAGCGAGCGTCTGGAGGCGACCCGAAAGGCCACCGACGCTCGCCGGGTGATGATCGTCGATGCTGAATTGAAGAGCCTGGTCGACACCGATGTCGCGGTTAGTTTTGGGCAGCCCGTTTTCTCGCTGGAGGCGGACAGGCTCGAGATTGGGCGAAGTTTTGCGGATGGGCTTCCCCGTACAAGCCCGATGTATCGCACCGACGACGGTCAGCGCCATAAGAAAGCATTTGTGCCGGTGTGGCTGGATGAGAAACCGGTGGCGATGATCGTGGTCATTGCCAGCGCCACCCATTTTGAACTTCTGGGAGATTTCGGTGGCGCGCTGGTGGCGCTGGGAGTTGTGGGGGTGGCGGTGGTCGGTGTGGTCGCGGTGCTCTTTGCGGCCGGGCTTCTTCGGCCGGTAAGACGGCTGGTCCGCGGGGTGGAGCGCGTGGCCCAGGGAGCGATGAAACGCCCCCTGGTCAGCGCCGAGCAGCCCGCGGCCGGGCCCGAGGAGATCGCCTTTTTGATGGGGGCATTTGAAGAGATGCGCCAGTCGGTCGTGGCGCGTGATGAGCGCATGCAGATGATGCTCGCCGGCATCGCCCACGAGGTGCGAAACCCGCTGGGAGGGATGAAGCTCTTCTGTGGCCTGTTGCACGAAGAGCTGCGCGAGGCGGGTGACGATGAGCAGGTCGTGATGGTCGAGAAGATCGCCCGGGAGCTCAACTATCTGGAGCGGGTGGTGACCGATTTTCTGGCCTACGCCCGCCCCACGGAGCTGGTGCCGGAGCGTTTTCAAGCCGCCCAACCACTCACTGCGATCGAGGATCTTTTGCGCGGGGAGATGGCCGAGGTGGGGTGCGTGCTCAAGGTCGAGGGGGCTGAGGAGGTGGAGTGGACGGGGGATGTCAGCCGGTTGCGACGCGCTATCCTCAATGTGGTGCGCAACGCCTATCAGGCCAGCCCCCCTGGCGAGTGTGTGCGGGTTGCGGTGCAGGGGAGCGAGTCGATGTGCCGGGTTGAGGTGAGCGACCGGGGGGCTGGAATCGCGGCGGAGAAGTTGGCAGAACTGAGCACGCCCTTCTTCACCACCCGGGAGAAGGGCAGCGGTCTGGGGCTGGCGCTGACGCGCCAGATCCTGGAGGAGCATGGCGGCAGCCTGCATATCGAGAGTGAGCCGGATACGGGCACCCGTGTGGTGCTGAGCTGGCCCTTTGATGCATCGCTGCCCGAGGTGCCCCGGGCGCAGGCCGTGCCCGAGGGGTGGTTGGGCTGAGTCCATTGGTGGGTTGACGCGTCAGGTCAGGGAGTCAAGGTATGGCGAAGGTGTTGGTCGTTGAAGACAATGAGACGCTGCGCGAGGGCATCGTGCAGGTGCTTAAGCGGATGGGGCATGCCGCGCTGGCCGCCGAGGGAGGGCGTCAGGGTCTGGCTTGTTTTCAAGAGTCGCGTCCCGACCTGGTGATCACCGATCTGAAGATGGACGAGGTCGACGGGATGCAGGTGCTCGCCAGTATCCGAGCGCAACGCCCGGAGGCGATGGTGATCATGATCACGGCTTTCGGCAGCATTGAGACGGCGGTCGAGGCGATGCAGGCAGGCGCTTTCGACTTTCTGCCCAAGCCTTTTCCGCCGGAGCTCCTTCGCGCCAAGGTCAGCCGCGCGCTGGAGGTGGGCGCGGAGCGGGCGCGTGCGGAGCGTCTGGTCGAAGAGAACGCGATCCTTCGGGAAGATGTCGCCGGCAGCTTCGATGAGGCGATTGTGGGCGACTCCCAGGCCATGGCGACCATCCTGGAGCGGGTGCGGCGCGTGGCCGGCAGTGAGAGCACGGTCTACATCCACGGGGAGTCGGGGACGGGCAAAGAGCTTGTGGCGCGGGCGATTCATAAGGCCAGCCCGCGCGCCAGCGGACCTTTTGTGAAGGTGAACTGTTCGGCGCTGGCCGAGGGGCTGCTCGAGAGCGAGCTTTTCGGGCACGAGAAGGGCGCGTTTACCGGCGCCCATAAACGTCGACTCGGCCGGTTTGAACTTGCGGAAGGGGGGACGATCTTTCTCGATGAGATCGGCGACATTCAGCCCTCCACCCAGCTGAAGCTCTTGAGGGTGCTTCAGGAGCGGGAGTTTGAGCGAGTGGGCGGAGAAGAGACGTTGCATGCCGATGTGCGCGTGGTCACCGCGACGCACCGCAACCTGCATGAAGAGGTGGCCCGGGGACGTTTTCGTGAAGATCTCTTCTACCGGTTGCATATCATTCCGGTGGAGTTGCCTCCTTTGCGAGAACGTCGCGAAGACGTGCCGGCTCTGGCGCGGCATTTTGTGGAGAAGTTGGCTGAGCGCACGCGCTCTCAGGCCCGTCGTATGGGTGAGGAGGCGATGGCCCTGCTCACCGGCTACGAGTGGCCGGGCAACGTACGGGAGCTGGAGAATGTGATCGAACATGCGCTGGTCTTTGCGCGGGGGGAGTCGATCGGGGTGGAGGATTTGCCACCGGCGTTGGGTGGTGGAACACGGGCGCTTGAGGGCATGGATCTGAGCGCGGTGGAGGCGTCGAGTCTTCCGGAGGTGCTCGAAGCGCTGGAGCGCTCGTTGATTGTGGCCGCGTTGGAAAAGGCCAGGGGAATCAAGGCGGAGACCGCACGGCTGCTGGGGATTAAGTCCAGCGCGCTCTACTACAAGTTGGAGAAGTACGGGGTGGAGGCTCCCGATGAAGAGACTTCAGATTAAGGAAAGTTAAGCCCGGAGGGCTTACTTGACCGGTGCGGGGGGCGGTGATTAGTGTGCGGCCAGCCGTCGCCCGGCGGTGACAGGGTGTGGGTGAGATAATTCTCAAAAGGTATGCAGAACTCAAAGGTGACTTTATGAGCAAGGTCGACTTGAAAGGGTACGGCATCGACGGCCCCGAGGTGTTGCGTAACCCCAGCGTGGCTCGCCTCTATGAGATGGCGATTCTCAACGATCCGGGGGCAGCGATCGCCTCCAGCGGAGCGTTGATCGCCTTCTCCGGGGAGAAGACCGGGCGCAGCCCGAAAGATAAGCGGGTGGTGCGCGAGCCCTCCAGTCAGGACGACATCTGGTGGGGTGATATCAACATCGCCATGGAGCCCGATGAGTTTATGCAGAACCGCCAGACGGCCATTGAGTTTCTCAATGACCGTCCGGTGCTCTACGTGATCGACGGCTTTGCTGGATGGGATAAGGAGCATCAGCTCAAGGTTCGTATCGTGTGCGCGCGGGCCTACCATGCGCTTTTCATGCACAATATGCTGATTCGTCCTACGGCCGAGGAGCTGGAGAGCTACGGGGAGCCCGATTATGTGATTTTCAACGCGGGCAGCAGCGCTGCCGATCCGCAGCGCGTGAAGTCGGTGAGCTCGAAGACCAGCGTGGCGTTGAACTTCGATCGTGGCGAGTTCGTGATCCTGGGCACCGATTATGCCGGGGAGATGAAGAAGGGCGTCTTCACGATCATGCATTACCTGATGCCCAAAAAAGGTGTGCTCTCGATGCACTGCTCGGCCAACCAGAGCAACGAGAAGGGTGACGTCTCGCTCTTCTTCGGGCTCTCGGGTACGGGCAAGACGACCCTCTCCACCGACCCGCACCGGGCTCTGATTGGCGATGATGAGCATTGCTGGACGGATCGGGGCGTCTTCAACATTGAGGGAGGCTGCTACGCCAAGACGATCGACCTGTCGAAGGAGCAGGAGCCGATCATCTACGACGCGATCCGTTACGGCTCGGTGCTCGAGAATGTGGGGTTCGACCAGGAGTCCCGCGAGGTGGATTACAGCGATAACGCCATCACCGAAAACACCCGTACGTCCTACCCGATTGAGTATGTGCCCGGGGCGCAGATTCCGTGTGTGGGCGGTCATCCCAACAACATCATCTTTTTGACCTGCGATGCCTACGGGGTCTTACCGCCGGTGAGTCGACTTACCCCGGAGGCGGCCATGTACCACTTCATCAGCGGGTACACGGCGAAGGTGGCGGGCACCGAGATGGGCGTGACTGAGCCCAGGGCGACCTTCTCGGCATGCTTCGGCGCGGCGTTTCTGGTGTGGCACCCGATGCGTTACGCCGAGCTTCTGGCCGAGAAGATGCGTCAGCATGGCGCCAAAGCCTGGCTGGTGAACACCGGGTGGACCGGCGGCGCGCATGGTACCGGCCATCGCATGAAGCTCAAGTACACCCGTGCGATCATCGACGCCATCAACTCCGGGGAGCTGGCCGATGCCCCGACCGTGAGCGATCCGCTCTTCAAGGTCGATGTGGTCACCGAGGTTGCGGGGGTTCCCTCTGAGGTGCTCGTGCCTCGCAAGACCTGGGCGGATGCCGATGCCTTTGAGGCGACGGCGCGCAAGCTCGTGGGTCTCTTTGAGGCGAACTTCGAGCAGTACGCCGACCAGGCCGGTGAGGCCATCCTGAAGGCGGCGCCCTCGCTAAAGGGTTGAGTTAAGGTGTTGAATATGTTGGCTTAAGTGCCGGTTGAGGGCGCGGTCTCCGATGAGGAGATCGCGCCTTCGACGCTCTGGCGGGTCGCCTCCAGCGCGTCGCGGATGGCGTCGGCGTTGAGACGTGGGAGGCTCTCGGCGATGAGGTGATCGCGGTGGGCGCGCAGCGCCTCGGCGGAGCCCGCCGGCTGGGAAGCGATCTGAGGGGCGTATTCGTCAATCAACGCAGCGACGCGCTCCATCTCCACGGGGGTCATCGGACCGACGCGCGCCAGCGCTCGGGCTTGAAGCAGAGGAAGTTGAGCGCGCACCTGGTCGGGCTCCCAGTCGCCGACGCTCTTTTGAGCAAGGTGCGACTCCAGTGCGATGATGGCGGGATCAAAAGGATCGAAGTTGGCTTCAGCACGAGGGCTCTCATGCTGAATGGACATGTCGACCCGGGGGAGAACAATCGAGAGGAGGATCAACAGAGCGCAGGCCGTCCAGATCCAGCTGGCTTTGATACGTACGGGCATAGACGAAGTTCGATCGGCAAAGGGGTTCAACGCTGGCGCGCCTCCCAGCGATTCACAAGCTCACGTTGGTGGGCCAGCATCGCGCCCAGGCTCTTGCGTCGCAGGTGGTCGAGGCGCTCGCTGGCCTCCTGCCACTGGGCGGTGTAGCGGTTGAGCCACTGGTGGTTGAGTTCGCCGCGGAGCAGAGGGGCCGCGTCGACCAGTGGTGCGTCGAGCAAACGCTCACCGAGGCTTTCTTCATCCTCAAAGCCGTGAAGTGCCGGGATGTTCGGCCCCAGGTAGAGCGCCTGATGGAAGGTGGCGTGGGTGCCCATCAGGCTCTCGAAGATCCACTGAATCGCGTCGTCGTCAAGCTCGGCCTCGGCCACAAGGTGGGTGACGCGGGCCAGGGCCGGGCTGTGCTTGCGCATCCAACGGGCCAGACGTTGGAGGTGATCGTGGAAGCGGTAGCGCTCTTGAAGTTCGTTGAGGGCGTCGCCGCCCTGGCGAGCGGCGATGACCAGGTGGGCGTGCATCAGATCGGCGTCGAGCTGTGCGAACCAGCGCTGCTCGGTCTGCGGGTCGCGCTGGCAGTCGGTTGCCGGCGGACAGGGGCGCGTGCTGACGCTGCTGCGCAGCGGGCGGGCGTTTCCGTGGGCGTTCGCCGGCTGGGCGGTGAGCTGCGGGAGTTGCGCGGCCAATCTCTCGGCGGCCTGGTCGAGGGTGGGGCCGATGAGATCGTGCAGCCAGGCGGTGATGGCCTGGTCATCGCTCTCTTCGGCACCGGCGGCTTCAAAAACATCTTCAAGTTCCCCGAACTCGACGTAGCGGTGGCCGAAGACGATCTTCTCGCGCGGGTTGAGCAGGATCTCGGCGTGTTCGCCATCGAGGAATTCCTGCAGGTCCAGGGCGTGATGGGTGGGCGCGGCCTGTCCGAACTCCACCGCATTGATGCTGCGGCTCAGGGCGAGGCGAAGGCTCGGCGGATCATCGAAAAGCGTCCAGGCGGAGCGCTCGTCGAAGTCGGTGCGCACGTAGTGGTGGCGAGCGTGGGCCTCGCGCACATGGTGCGGCGGGTGGGAGTCGAAGAGATCGGCGCGCTCGCCAGCGTCGGACGGGTCGAAGACCCACTCGAAGTGTTGCGGATCTGCGGGAAGTGCCGGTGGTTGACCGAGGGTGGCATCGCCCAGCCGCTCTCGCATCGAGCGCATCAGGGCCTCATGGTGCAGAAAGAAGTCGTCGGTGCGAAGTCCCTCGCGGGAGGCCTGCTCCAGGTCGTAGCAGGTCTGGGCGTAACAGCGATCCGCCCAGTCGGCGCGCTTCAGCGCGTGGACAAGCGCGTCGCTGCCGGTGAGGCGCACGGCGATGCGGTCGGCATGCAGCTCCATCTGCCGGCTCACCGAGGCATCCAGGCGCTCCAGCGCCGAGAGGGCCTGGCGAGCGATGCCGCGCACAAGTGCGGTGATCGTGTTGAGCAAAAGCGGCAACCCCAGGCCTCGATGCCAGCGGGTCTTCCAGCGGGCCAGTGCCTGGTCGATCGGATCGCGCTCCTCGACCAGCTGACGCAAGATCTCGGCGACGACGTACACATAGTGCGTCAGGCGCATGGAGCGCTGTGAGAAGTGGCCCAGCTCGTGGGCGAGCACCGCTTCGAGCTCGGTGCGGTTGAGGGTATTGATGAGCCCCAGGCCGATGAGCAGGTTCTTGCGCACCGGGAAGATCAGGTTGAGCAGGGAGGTGTCAAAGAACACCCCGGCGTTGACCTGGGGACAGGCGTAAACGCGGTGCGGAAGCGGTGCCCCGGCCCGCTGGCAGAGATCGATGAGGTAGTCGAAGAGCTCCGGCTCGGATTCCGCGCTAAGCTCGATGAACTCGGAGCGGTCGACTTTCTGGCGGTGGAAGAGTCCTTTGAGCAGGACAAGCGCCAACGGCAGAAGGAGCAGAGCGGTGAACGATCCCAGAAGGATATCACCGAGCTGAACGGGGCCACTGAGCATGTGCGTGACGACTACGACGGTGGCCGCCACACTGAGGACCAGTGCGCCGAAGTACATGGCGAGCAGTCCCACCAGGGCCAGAGCCAGGAGCCCCACGCGCAGCAGGTAGGCGCCGTTAAGTTGAAGGGCGTGGCGGGGCACTGAGACCGGCGAGGAGCCGGCGGCCGAGCCGACAGCAGGAACGAAGCGGTGGAGCCAAGAACGATACATGAAGACCTCCCAAGGGCTGACGAAACGTCCCACCTGGGAAAGCCCACCTGATACTACCTGGACTTCAGGGCTTTCGAGCTAGCTCGTCGACGTACACGAACCAGGAGTGGATTACACTATGACTGGAAATTTTCCAGTCTGCCTGAAGTATAAAACGAATTACCCTGAGGTCAAAATTTTTGCTGAAATCGTGTCTCTTCCGGCGCAAGAAGAGAAGATGCCGCCCGGTGAGGGGCGGCAGTCCTGGAATGATGGGTGGGGCTAAGTGCTTGTCTTTGCGTGTTTTTATGTTTCGAGAAGGGGGCGTTTTCTTAGCTCTCGTCGGCAGGCAAGGGCAGGTAGGCCACCGCTTTCATCTCGATCGCCAGGTTGGGATGCGGCAGCTGGTGGACGGCCACGGTGGTGCGTGTGGGGCCGGTCTCGGCGTCGAAATAGTCGTTGTAGACGGCGTTGTAGCCGGCAAAATCATCCATATCGATGAGGAAGGTCGTGATGTCGACCAGGTGCTCAAGTCCGGCACCGGCCTCTTTTAAGATGCGGCCGATATTCTCAAGGACCGCGCGGGTTTGTGCGGCGATGTCGCGGTGGATGGTGCCGTCCTCGTCGATGCGTACGCCGACGTGGGTGTTGTCGGGGCGGCGACTGGAGACGCCGCTGACAAAGATCAGATCGCCAACGCGGCGCGCGTGCGGGTAATGCGCCAGCGCCGGAGCGCGGCCGTCGATGGTGTAGGCCCGGGTGGTCATGACGCTCCTGAAAAGCGATGAAGGTCAGAGTTTGATGCAGATGTTTTTCGTCTCGGTATAGAAGTCGAGCGAGTGGGTGCCGCCTTCGCGGCCGATGCCGCTGAGTTTGACGCCTCCAAAGGGGGTGCGCAGGTCGCGCAGAAACCAGGTGTTCACCCACACAAGGCCCACGTCCATGCGGGCCGAGACGCGATGGGCCCGGCGCACGTCGTTGGTCCAGATGGCGGCGCAGAGGCCGTAGTCGGAGTCGTTGGCCAGCGCGATGGCTTCCTCTTCGGTGTCGAAGGGCATCACGTGGCAGACCGGGCCGAAGACCTCTTCACGCAGGATGCGGGCGTTCTGGTCCAGGCCGGTCCAGACGGTGGGCTCGACAAAGGCACCTCTTGCGAGAGAGCCACCGAGCTCGGGGATGCCACCGCCGGCAACCACTGTGGCTCCTTCGCTCTGTGCGAGCGCGAAGTAGCTCAACACCTTCTCGCGATGGGCCTGGCTTATCAGCGGCCCCATCTGAGTGGATTCATCGAAGGGGTCGCCCACCTTCAGGCCCCGGGCGCGGGCGGCCAGGCCCTCGACGAAGGCGTCGAAGATGGGGCGCTCGACGTAGACGCGCTCCGAGCAAAGGCAGACCTGGCCTGTGTTGGAGAAGCTGGAGCGGGCGGTGCCGTCGATGGCTTCTCGAAGATCGGCGTCGGCGAAGACGATCGCGGCGTTTTTTCCCCCGAGCTCAAAGGAAATGTCGCGCACATGCGGGGCGCAGGCCTCCATGATCGCGCTGCCGGTGCGGGACTCTCCGGTAAAGGTGATCGCGTCGACGTCGGGGTGGCGGGTCAGCGCCTCACCGGCCGCGCCCGGCCCAAAGCCGTGGACCACGTTGAAGACGCCCGGCGGGACGCCGGCGTCGCGAAAGACCTCACCGAGGAGCGCGGCGGTCGTGGGGGTCTCCTCGCTGGGTTTGGCCACCACGCAGTTTCCCGCAGCGAGCGCCGGGGCGACCTTCCAGGTGAGCAGCAAGAGCGGCAGGTTCCAGGGGCTGATCACACCCACGACACCGAGAGGACGGCGGATCGTGTAGTTGAGAGCGCTGCCACCGCCGGGCGTCTCCGTCTCGAAGGCGGCGGTGTGCTGGGTGCGCATCAGGTTGGCAAAGAACTTAAAGTTCGCGGCACCACGTGGGATGTCGATGCGTCGGGCGAAGCTCGCCGGCTTTCCGGTATCGAGCATCTCGGCTTTGAGGAAGTCGTCGAAGCGCGCCAGGATACCGCTTGAAACCCGGTCGAGCGCATCGAGGCGCTCGGAGAGGGGCATGGTGCCCCAGGGGCCGTTGAAAGCACGGCGCGCGGCCTCAACGGCGCGGTCGATGTCTTCGGCGCTGCCTTCGGCGACCTGGGAGATGAGGGTGCCGTTTGCCGGGTTGGTGTTGGGAAAATATGCGCCGCGTGCGGGCTCCACAAACGCGCCGTCGATGAAGTTGAGGATCTTCTTCACGCTGAAATGCCTTAACGATCAAAGGGTTAGGTGCGTTACTCGTCGAGCAGGCTCATCTGGCCGGGCGGATCGTGTTTTTTGCCGCCGGTTTCCTCGTTTGCTTTTCGCGACTTCTGGCGAGGCTTCTCGGGCCAGCCTCCGACCGGGTGCAAGTCTCCGATGCGGCTCAGCCGGAAGACGCGCTCATCGCGGCGCAGGTGGCAGTAGGCGTGGAGGTAGGTTTCGGCCTCCAGGCTGATTGGCGTGATGCGTCGGCGGGTGAGTTCGCCTCGACCGCGGCTGTAGTAGTGCATCTCCAGGTCGACGCCGCCGTGAATGGCCCAGCGCACAAGGTCGGTGCGGCTAGCGGTGGGATCGAGTTCGCCGGGATTTGCGGTGCGCTCAGGGCTCCACTCCGGGTCGATGGCGCTGCCGATCCACAGGAGGATCTCGTAGGCCTCGACCTCAATGTCCATGACCTCTTTGGGGCCGAAGGTGTCGAGGACTTTGCGCAGCACCTGGTCCAGCGCACGGGAGTTGACGCGGGTGGCGCCATGCTCGCGCAGGTTCTCCAGGAGGAGGCAGGCCAGGGCGACCGCGCCGCGTTCCTCGGAGGTGCGCAGCAGGACATCGCCCGGGGACTCCGGGAAGCTGAGCGGATCGTCGTCGTTGTTGCGGGCCGGGGCACGAGCCAGTCGCTCGGCGATGCGGCCGCGGATCGTCGGGATCTGAATGGGACCATCGCCCACAGCACAACTCCTGGCGGATGGGGATTGAGGCCGGCGCAAAGGGGGCACCGGCGGACGTTGAGCGGCACTCTATCAGGGGTTGTCGTCTTCTTCGAGGGGCGGCGAAGCGCTCTCGGAGGGGGGATTCGGCGATGGTCGACCCTCGCCGCGGGCCAGACGACGAAACTCCTCTTCAAGGGAGGCCTCGTCCGGGTCGATGAGGCCGCCCTGGCGGACCTCTTCGAGCAGTGCCTCGGCGCGCTCAACCTCCGCGCCGTCGGGGCGGCGGGCCTGCCGGATGAGCAAACGCTTCTTCGACGCGATAAGTTCCAGCTCTTCGCGGGTGGCGTGGCCGCGGGTGCGGAGCTCGTCGACGCGCTCGGTGGCCTGGGCGGCCAACTCCGGGTGGCCCTTTTCTTCGGCCAGGGCGACGCGGCGCTTCCAGGTGGAGAACTCCTCGCGGAGCTTCTCCAGCTCTTCTTCGAGGCGCTTCTCTTCGCGGATCAGATACGCCATCTCATGGCGGTAGGACGGGTCCATCGCGTCTCCGGGACGTTTGCAGCACGTGCTGCGGCTAAAGTTAAGCACCTGCCGTGGGGAGGCGTGTTTGCATCGGTGAGCCGGCTTGCGGTGGTGGGGCACTTTTACTAAAAGGACCGGCGCGCGCGCCCTGAGATTGCGCCCCGACGCAAGCGCGTCGATCGAACACACACCAACTCGCACCCGAGTCTATACCATGAGCGTCTCCGCTGGCATCGTCGGACTTCCGAACGTGGGCAAGTCGACCCTTTTTAACGCTTTGACCCGCGCCGAAGCGCAGTCGGCGAACTACCCCTTCTGCACCATCGATCCCAACGTGGGCATCGTGCCGGTGCCGGACGCCAGGCTCAAGACGATTGAGAAGTATGTGCCGGCCCAGAAGATCATTCCGGCGGCGGTGGAGATCCTCGACATCGCCGGTCTGGTGCGCGGGGCGTCGCAGGGCGAGGGCCTGGGCAACAAGTTTCTGGCGAACATCCGCGAGGTGGACGCGATCCTGCATGTGGTGCGTTGCTTTGAGGATGAGAACATCACCCACGTTGAAGGTGGCGTGGACCCGGTGCGCGACGTCGAGATCATTGAGACCGAGCTGATCCTGGCGGATATGCAGACGGTGGAGCGTCGTCTGGATAAGGCGCGTCGTGCGGCCAAGGCCGGCGATAAGACCGAGGTGGCGCGCGTGGCGGTGCTGGAGAAGGTGCTGGCCGAGCTCAACGAAGGCAAGAGCGCCCGCGCTATCAAGCTCACCGACGATGAGCGTCAGCTCACCCGCGACAGCCATATGCTCACCGATAAGCCGGTGCTCTACGTGGCCAACGTGGCCGACGACGACCTTGAGGGCCAGAGCCCCTATGTTGCGAAGTTGCGCGAGCTGGCCGATTCGCAGGGCAGCGATGTGGTCGTGGTTTGTGGTGAGATTGAGGCGGAGCTTGTGGAGCTGGACGAGGAAGAGCAGCTGGAGATGCTGCAGGGGCTGGGCATCGACGAGCCAGCGCTCAATGTGCTGATTCGCGCCACCTACGCGCTGCTGGGGCTGCAGGCCTTCTTTACGGCTGGCGAGCAGGAGATCCGCGCGTGGACGATTCCGGTGGGGGCGACCGCGCCGCAGGCTGCCGGTGTGATTCACTCGGACTTTGAAAAACGCTTTATTCGAGCGGAGGTCTACACGGTCCAGGATCTGGAGACCTATAAGGACGAGGCCGGGATTCGCGCCGCGGGCAAACTTCGCCTGGAAGGCAAAGAGTACGTGGTCGTCGACGGCGACATCCTGCACATTCGCCATAACGCGTGAGTTCGGGGCGACTCGAGGATCGGGCGGCCAGGCTGTTGGCGCTGGCCGCCGCCGATCTCACCACGCGCGAAGCTCTGCTGGCGCGCGGCGAGCTCTTTGAGGGGTATCACCCCGAGATGCGTGCGGTGCATGAGGCGAACGCGCTTGAGCTTGAGGCGATGATCGACGCCCGGGGCTGGCCGCGTACCTCCGAGGTGGGTGAGGACGCGGCGCAGGCGGCGTTTCTGGTGGCGAGCCACGCCATCAGCCTCCCGGGCCTGCAGCGCAAGGCGCTCCGGTTGCTCGAGGCGCTCGCCGGCAACGATGCGCGGCCGCGCGAGGTTGCGGTGTTGGGCGATCGTATTCGATTTAATGAGGGGCGACCCCAGCGCTACGGCGCGATCATCGACTGGGACGCGGAGGGAAACCTGGGCCCGGGGCCGCTGGAAGAGCCCGACGAGGTTGAGGCGCGGCGCGCTCGGGTGGGCATGGAACCGCTTTGTGATGTTGTCGCCCGGCTGGAGCGCCGGGCCAACGAAGACGGGGAGCGTCCGCCCGGGGAGTGGGTGGCGCGGCGTCGAGCGATGCACGCGTTTTTTGTGAGTGTGGGCTACAGGCGTTGAGGGGTGACCGTAGATCAACTTCTTCGGTCGATTCAGGGTGACCGTAGGTCAACTTTTTTGGTCGGCTCAGGGTGACCGTAGGTCAACTTTTTTGGTCGGCTCAGGGTGACCGTAGGTCAACTTTTTTGGTCGGCTCAGGGTGACCGTAGGTCAACTTTTTTGGTCGGCTCAGGGTGACCGCGGCTCAGGGTGACCGAGGGTCAACTTTTTTGGTGGTGGGAAGGTGACCCAGGGTCAGCTGTTTTCGGCGTTGAAAGGTGACCGCGGGTCACCTGTTTGTAGCGTGTTTAGCCGCGATGGCGTGAGGAAGGGGAGCGTGACGCGATAGAAAAAGCGCCCGGGCTGAAGCGGCCCGGGCGCTTTTTTTACGTGCATGGGGCTCAGTGGCGGGGCTGGCCGCAGTCGGCCATGTTTTCGTGCAGGCCTTCCAGGGTGTAGGCAGGTTTACGTTCGAAGTCGTGGGTTGCCTCAATGGTGCGTACGGTGCCGGATTTGGAGCGCATGACCAGCGAGTGCGTCTCGCAGCCACCGGCAAAGAAGCGCACACCTTTGAGGATGCTGCCGTTGGTGACACCGGTGGCCGCGAAGACGATCTCCCCGTGGGCCAGGTCGTGCATGGACAAGAGAGCCTCAATGTCGCGATCGCCCATGATACGGCGAGCGCGTTCGCGCTCTTCATCCTTGTAGAACATCAGCCGGCCCTGGATCTCCCCACCGAGGCACTGCATGGCGGCCGCGGCGAGCACGCCCTCAGGGGCGCCACCGATGCCGAACATGATGTCGATGCCGCTCTCCGGGCGGCAGGTAGCGATGGCTGCGTCGACGTCGCCGTCTTCGATCAGCCGAATGCGCGCGCCGGTCTTGCGGATGGCAGCGATGACCTCTTCGTGGCGGGGTCGGTCGAGGATCATGGCGGTGAGTTCTTCGACGCGCACGCCCTTGAGTTCGGCCAGGCGGTGGAGGTTCTCCGCCGGGGAGGCGTCCAGGTCGATGGCGCCGCGGGCGATGGGGCCGGCGGCGATCTTTTTCATGTAGATATCCGGCGCGTTAAGAAAGCAGCCGTGGGGAGCCATCGCGATAAGCGCCAGCGCGCCGGGGCGGCCGTAAGCGCAGAGGTTTGTGCCTTCGAGGGGGTCAAGCGCGATGTCCATCTTCGGGTCGTGGGGCGCGCGGCGGCCGACCTCCTCGCCAATGTAGAGCATCGGCGCTTCGTCGCGCTCGCCCTCCCCGATGACGACGGTGCCGTTGATGTGCATGGTGTCGAAGGCCGCACGCATCGCGCTCACCGCCATCTGGTCGGAGTAGGTCGGATCGCCCTGACCCATGGAGCGGGCCGAGGCGATGGCGGCAGCTTCGGTGACGCGCGCGAGCTCAAGCGCGAGGTTGCGATCATCCACAGAAGTCATAGGAGTCATCCTCAAAGTGGGGGAGGCCGAAAGGGGCTTTACTACTCCGCGAGCCAACGTTGACGCTATGTCTGCTGCATGGAGAGCACCCTGAGCCGGGTTGCACATCCTCGACGATGCTAACGCATCGCCTGTGGTTTGCGCCTTGCTCAGGTCACCCTCAATCTCGCATCCAGAGGCGTCAACATGGCCTCACGGCGTTATACCAGGCGCGCCGGTCTGGCCCGGGGCACCGCTGCTGGTCACGGTGAGTGCGATCATGGACACCGTCTGCCCCGATGCCATAGCGAAGTTGAGCGCTGATTAAAAGTGCAGGCGCTCGGGAAGCACGGCGTTCTGCATCGTGGTGAGTTCGCTGATGCCTTTCTCCGCCAGGTCGAGCAGGGCGTTGAGTTCGGCGCGGCTGAAGGTGGCTTCCTCGCCGGTACCCTGGACCTCAATGAGACGGCCGGAGCCGGTCATGACCACGTTCATGTCGACGTCAGCGGCGCTGTCTTCGACGTAGGGAAGATCAAGCAGGGCGCGGCCCTCAACGATGCCGCAGCTGATGGCGGCGACCGAGTCGGTCAGGGGAACCTGGTCGATGAGGCCGTCTTTCAGGAGTTTTTCGCAGGCCAGGGCCAGGGCCACGTAGGCACCGGTGATGCTGGCGGTGCGGGTACCGCCGTCGGCCTGGAGCACGTCGCAGTCCAGGTAGATGGTGCGCGGTCCGAGTTTTTCGAGGTCGGTGACCGCGCGCAGGCTGCGACCGATCAGGCGCTGGATCTCCTGGGTGCGGCCGCTTAAGCCTCCGCGGTGCACTTCACGACGAAAGCGAGGATCGGTGGCACCCGGGAGCATCGCGTATTCGCCGGTGACCCAGCCTCGGGTATTGCCGGGCTTATCCATCCAGCGGGGCACGTTTTTATCGACGCTGGCGGTACACATGACTGTGGTGCGGCCGAAACGTATGAGCACCGAGGCGGCGGGCATGTCAGTGAAGTTGGGGGTCAGCGTGACAGGGCGAAGTTCCTCAGGGGCGCGGCCGTCAAAGCGCTCGGTCATCAGAGGCTCCAGGAGATGGGGAAGGGGGGGTATAAAAGAGCCCGCACACGGCGGGCTCTCGAAGTGAGGAAGTTGGGATAGGGCTCAGGGCTGGTCGTCGAGGACGTGCTCAAGCTCTGCGTCGAAGTTGACGATGGCGTCGAGCAGCGCGTTGACCACGCGCTGACGGTGGGCCCGCTCGA
Organism: Lujinxingia sediminis; assembly: GCF_004005565.1. Classification (NCBI taxonomy): domain Bacteria; class Deltaproteobacteria; order Bradymonadales; family Lujinxingiaceae; genus Lujinxingia; species Lujinxingia sediminis. The sequence continues at coordinate 252,886 of NZ_SADD01000006.1, forward strand.
TGAGCCGGCTGCCCTCGTCGGGATGGGTCAAGAAGCCGGCTTCGACGACGACCGCAGGCATATGAGCGCCGCGGAGCACCCCGAAGTTGGCCTGTTTGACGCCGCGGTCGATGGAGTCGAGGTGGCCGCGGAAGCCGTTCTGAACGCTGTGGGCGAGGCGCGCGCTGAGCTCGTGCTGGTGGGCACGGATGAGATCGCGCTGGATGAAGACCAGGTCATCGTCGTGCTGTCCGACCAGGCGCGCGCCCTCAATAGGGGAGGCGTCGTGGTGGTCGGTGTGCTCCTCGACGGGCGCAGGCTCCGGGGTGACGTCCTGGGGGCGCAGATAGAAGGTTTCGTAGCCCACCGCACGGTTATGAACGGCGGCGTTATAATGCAGGGAAAGGAAGACGTCGGCCTGGGCCAGATTGGCCAGGTGTACGCGTTCCGGGAGCGAGAGGGAGGTATCCCAGTAGCGGGTCATGACCACGCGCACATCGGGGTAGCGCTCCTGAATGGCTTCGCGCAGATGGTAGGCGAGCTCAAGGGTGAGATGCTTCTCGCGGATGCCAGCCACGCCGATGGCGCCGCTGTTGTCGCCGCCATGACCCGGGTCAAGCACGATGGTGCTCACGCGATTGAGGCGTTCGCCAGGGGCACCAGCGCTTCTGTAGGCCGCAATGCGGGCCTGATCGCGAAGGGCGACCACGCTGGAGAGATCGATGCCCCAGAGCGATCCGGGGTGAGCGATGGCGGTCTGCGAGATGAGGAGCAGCGCGAGGCCGAAGGCCAGCGCGCTCAGGCGTTGAATGGATCGAGGGTACACGTGAAGACTCCCTGAAAACGTCACCGTCCGTGGTTCCGAGTTCTACAGGGGGGGAGCGTAACAGTGTGTTTTCAGAGCGCAAAAAAAAAGAGGCCCGCTCCCCCTCGGGGGGCGGGCCTCGTTCTGAGGATCGTATCTCTCAGGTTCAGATGCGGAAGCGGAAACCCAGGTTGACGTCCACGTTGATGGAGGTGTCGGGGAAAAGAACCATCACGTAAGTGTCGGTGACAAAGTCGAGGTGGGAGGAGAGGGGCACGTAGAAGCCGCCCCCAAAGCCGAAGTGGGCCCAGCCGGTGCGCACGGTGTCGCGGATGTAGCAGAAGGGCACGCCGGACTGCTGGTCCTGGAAGATCTCGCGGTTATCGCAGACCCCGTCGTTAAGCGAAGCACTGTGTTTGAGACGCAGCCAGTTGCGCACGCGTCCGATGCCCAGCCCCACCGAGGAGTAAAAGCGAGGGGCACCGGTGGAGATGTCGCGCTGGTACTTAAAGCCCAGCATACAGTCGCCGGGGAGACCCAGGCCGAAGCACTCCTCTTCGTGCTGCCAGAAGGGGGCATCGCGGTCGATGCTGCCTTCGACCAGACTGTCGAAGTCCTGGGGCGGGGAGAACTGCCACCGCCAGTACATGCCAATGCTGTTGCGCTCGGTGAGGCGCCACCCGAGGTCGAGCTTGGCGTGGGCGAAAGCGGCGACAAAGCCCGGGGTGACCTCGCGGTCGACCTGGGCGGTGGGTGCTGTGCCGCTGGTCAAAAAGCCCACGTCGGTGCCGCCGAGCAGCGTGGCGTAGAAGCCACGGCCCGGCTTCTCGTCGTGCTCAAGGCCCGGGTCATCTTCAGCGGGAGGCGTGATGTCAGCGACGTCGCGTTCCTCGGGGGCTTCGACGACGTCACCGCTGCCGAGCACAGTGATACGGTGAGGGTTGCTCGCGCGCCCGCTTGATGCGAGCGGGTCGCCGGTGCGGTCGACCGCCTCAATGTAGTAGTCGACCTGGCTTGTACGAACGTGTCGGGCATCAAGCGAGAAGGCAAAACGGGTGTTGCTTGAGGGCATCATCTCCGAGCGGGTGAACTCATCTTCGCCGAAGCGGCGGTGGTTCAGGAAGACGCGGAAGACGGGCACGCTCTCGGAGACGTTGGCCTCAAAGAGGATGGCCTGTCCGGCGTTGGCCCGCGGGATCGGGCGGTGCTGCAGCGGGGAGGCTTCGGCCTGAGGTGTGTCGGGAGCGGGGGTGGTCTCTTCGACGGGCTCAGGTGGTTTGGCGCGCTGGCGAGCGCGCTCAAAGATCTGGCTGAGCTCCGGGGTCTCGTAGACGGGGAAGAGCACCGAGCCGGGGTCGGTCTCCAGGGCGGCGACGAAGGCCTCCTCGGTGAGCGCCTCATCGCGGGTGGCAGCAAAGCGCACGATGCCGAGCATCACGTAAGCGCGGGCGACCGCCGGGGTACGCAGGTTGTTGCGCGCGGCCAGCACGACGGCCTGCTCCAGAGCCTCCTCGGCCTCCTCAATCATGAGCATGTCGTAGTCTTCCATCGCCTGGTCGAGAAGCGTGGAAACCTGGGAGTCGGCCGAATCCTGGGCGTAGGCGGCGGTGGAGGTGGCCAGGGTTGTGGCACCGAAGGAGGCCGCGGCCAGAAGGGCGCAGATGGCGAGCGCCGAGGGGCGCAATAAGAGCGAGCGGAGGTTCATGAGGGCTTACCGGGTACGGCGCACGCGGTGCGGCCGGCGTTTTCACGCCGGCCGCACCGGAGGTGATCAGCGGCTGGTGATGTGGATCTCGACGCGGCGGTTGTTAGCGCGGCCTTCTTCGGTCGAGTTGTCATCGATGGGGCGCGCCTCGCCGAAGCCTACGGCTTCCATGCGCATCGGATCGATGCCGCGGTCAATCAGGAAGGTGCGCACGCTGGCAGCGCGTTCCTGGCTCAACTGCTGGTTATAGCTGTCGCGACCGCGGCTGTCGGTATGACCTTCAACGCGGATGGTGATGTTGGGGTAATCGCGCAGGATCTGAGCGACCTGGTTCAGAAGCGGGAAGCTCTGCGGCAGAATATCGGACTTGGCCGTAGCGAAGAAGACACGCTGGTTAAGGCGGATCTGGTCGCCGTCGACTTCGGCCAGTTTCGGCTCTTCGGGCTCGTCGACCGGGCAGCCGGCGTTTTCGATCGGACCGGGCTCAAAGGGGCATTCATCAAGGATGTTGGGGATGCCATCGTTGTCGACATCTTCAACCGGGCAGCCGGTCTCATCCTGGAAGCCGATGAATTCGACGGGCTGCGTGGGGCACTGGTCGTTGATGTTGAGGATGCCGTCACCATCGAGGTCGAGCATCGGGCAGCCGCGCTGACCGCTGAAGCCGTCGACGTCGCCGGCGATGTTGGGGCAGAGGTCTTCGGAGTCGGGGATGCCGTCGTTATCGTTGTCATCCTCGCGGCAGCCATCTTCATCTTCAAAGCCGTCAAAATCTTCGGCTTCAAAGGCGCAGCGATCGCGCTCATCGGGGATGCCGTCGCCGTCGGAGTCGAAGCTGAAGTCCACCGGAGCCTCGACCACATCGATGGTCTCGGTGAGGTCGACGTCAAGGGCCAGATCTTCGACCAGGCATTCGTCGTAATCGGAGAGCTTATCGGCTTTGCGCGCGTTGGCTTCGGCCAGCTTGAGATGGCGGTCGGCGCGGGTGAAGTCGCCGCGACTGAGCTCATAGAGGCCGAATTCAACCTGGGCCTGAGCGGTGGCGATCTCCTCGGGAGCGCAGTTGTACGCGCGCGGGTAGATCGATTCGTTGATGGCCTGGATCTCTTTGGCCTGACCACGCAGCTTGGCGCCGGTGGTGCAGCCGGAGGAGGCCAGCATCATCACACAGCCACCAAGGAGCAGGGCGAAACGCATCGTCGACTTCTGGGGGTTCATCGAGCACGACCTCGTTGGACCGGCGCGCCGCCATCATCAGCTCCCTCCTGCAAAACCAATCTCAAGGGGAGGGCGGAGAGCGAAACGGCCATAAAACAGCTATCGGGTGCCGACCTCTAAGGAGGGGGCACCCGCACAATCACACAACGTTATTCAGCGAGCTCCGGGGCGGGCACGTCGGCCTCGGCTTCGGAGTTGCCCTCGAGCGGGGATTTCTCGCGACCGAGCACCGGGTGACCGGGCCAGGGAGCTTCCCGGGCGTTGATCAGCGCGGATTCGGCTGCGCGACGCGCCTGAGTGGCGTAGTCATAGGCGGCCTCAAACTGGGAGTAGCCCCACTCCTCTTTGGCTTTGTAGAGGTAGTTTGCCGCGCTGGTGTACTCGTAGGGCGAGTGCTGGTCGGCGTCGGCAACCCGGGCGCGCTCCATGGCGACCTCGGCCTCGCTGATACGCTGGGTGGCCTGAATGGGGCCGCAGCCCACCAGCAGAGCACCGAGGGCGACGAGCGCCATCGCGCGGCAAGCGATATGAGCCAGTGGCGAGAGCGCGTTCGATCGATGTGGGATCATAGCTCAGTCAGTTGGTAAGGCGCGCTGCAGACAGGCCCCGAACCAGCGGGAGAGCCGGTGCGATGCGGGCGCGCGATCAGGTAAACGGACGTCCAATGCACTACCAAAGGGGGCGAATCAGTGTCAAGGCGGGGGGCGGCGGTCATCCGGGTGACCGAGGGTGGGGTGAGGTGACCGAGGGTGGGGTGAGGGGACTGTGGCTCGGTCGGGTGTTGGTGCGTAGAGACGCCGTCGATCAGACGGGAGCGTGGACTTGAGGTTGCGCTGAAGGACCGTGTCCCGTGGGATAGGGTTGGAGTAGACGGGGGGCGAGGCGCCGTGATGGTGGGTTTGCCTGGCTATGTGCTGAGACGTTAGAGTTGTTTAAATGGAAGGTTTAAATCTCAGGGTGTGAGATGCGTATGTTTCGAGTGGTGTGTTGTGTTTTGTGTGCTGTCGCTTTGGGGGCGTGTGCGACGTCATCATCTGAGTCGTTGGCGGGGGCTGAGAGGTCTTCGTCCCCCGAGTTGGCTCTACCGTTAAACACGTCGACGGAGCGCTCGGACTTGTTGGATGCGAGTCTTGAGTATCATACGCCGGCGTTGAGGCGATGTTATGAGGCCTGGGAGGCGGCACTGGATGAGGACGAGCGTCCGCGAAACGAAGTTGTGCTCTATTACAGGGTGAACATTACGCGGGCGGGGCGAGTGACAGAGTTGGAGTCTGTGTACGAGACGGAGAGTTACGAGGAGTTACATCGATGTGTGAGTGGGACATTGGGAGAGGCTTGGGTGACGGCGGAAGATGCTGTGGCGTATCAGTTTTTGCCGGTGACGGTGCATTTTCGGAAGAAGCATGTACGGGGCGGCTACGAAGAAATCGACTATCTGCAGAGATCGGAGGCGTGGGCTGATGATCAGTTAGCACCGCTGAAAGTTGCGGATGGGTCCGGAGACTTTTGTAGACCCTACAACATCGGTGCCACCGTTCTTGCGGGGCGATATGGGATATTAGATTGCTATGAACAGAGGGTGTCCGAGGTGATGCCTCCTTTTCCGCATGGGGAATTGATCACGCACTTCCGAGTGCAAGGCGACGGAACAACCTCCAATGTTGGTTTTTTCGGGCAAAAGGCGTTTGGTGAGACTATGCAGCAGTGTATTCGCGATGTGATCGCGGAATTGGAGTTCGATGAGCCGGTAGGGGGTATCTGCGTCATCACTTACGCGTTACGTTTTCGTACGACAGAAGCGACAGGTGTTATGCACGTGGAGATTGAGGATTGATGTTGGGAAGGGAGGGGGCCGGAGCTTACGCTGAGGGAAGGATGGTCGGTGTGATCCCGTAGAATGGTCGGAGCCAAGGTCCACGAGGCTGATGGTCGACGTAGAATTTGGAGCATTGAATCGTCATTGGTCAGGTCGTCGCGGGTTTTGAGCATCATTGCAATGGTTCGGTCAGGTGAGGTGACCGAGGGTCGCAGGAAGTCTAGTTATGCGGTCTGTGGCGGATCCGGTGAGGCGAAGGGGGGAGTGCGCGAACACGTGTTTGCGGCACTTTTTTGCACATCTCCGGCAACATGTTGCGCCAGCGCTCGATAACGATCGGGAGAGGTATCACATCCCCTCCTTATCGGAGCGTCTTATGACCCGTCTTCGTCGCCATCTTCCCGGTCAGGTTGCTGCGTTGACCCGTCGTACGCACGGTCGTTGCTTTTCTCTGCGGCCCGATGCGCCCATGAACGCCATCGCGGCCTACGAGTTCGCTCGCTCGGCGGAGCGAAGTGAGGTTGAGATGTATGCCGGGGTCGTCATGTCCAACCACGTGCACCTGGTGGTTCACGATAGGCGGGCAAGACGAAGCGACTTTATGCGCGACGCGATGAGCGGCATTTCGAGTGCACGCAATAAAGGGCTGCGTACTGGCGACGGGTTATGGGACCGCCGCCAGTACGGCGATACAGTGTTGCTTGACCGGGAGGCGTTGGAGAATCACATCCTCTACGTGTTGCTCAACCCGGTGAAGGCCGGGCTTGTAGAGCGCGCCAAAGACTGGCCGGGGTTTAAGATCATGCCGGCCGACTGGGAGAAGACGATCAAAGTGCCGCGTCCGGAGAGCCACTACGGCGATGATCAGCCCGAGACCATTGAGTTTACGCCCCGGCGCCCGCCGGGCTACGACGACATGACGCTCGATGAGGTCGTAGCGCATTTTGAGAGGCTGTTGAAAAAGGGCGAGAAGAAGATTCATCGTGAGATGGCACGTCAGAATCGCACGTTTCTGGGTGTTGAGGGTGTGCTTTTGATCGACCCTTCGAGCAGCCCCGATACGCCAGCCCGCCGCGGCGAGACAGCGCCCAGATATGCGGCCTGCGAGCCGACGCTACTGGAAGAGGCCCAGGTGCGGGAGAAGGCGTTTCGCGATGCTTACGCCCGGGAGCGCAAGCGCTGGGTTGAGGGGAAAAAGCGCTGCGTCTTCCCCTGTGGCACATTATGGTTGCGACGAAACGCGCCGATCGCATGTCGGGAGCATGATCCCTGTGAGGCGGGGCTGGCGGCGAACTTCCAGGTCTACCAGGCGCGAGGTGCGCCCGGGCGAGACGTTGCTTAGGGAGCCTTGAGTGAAGTTACGCTCAGGTGAGGGGCCGGGCGCGTCGCGTTGTAATCGGCACCGGGGTTGAAGTATCGGGTCGTCGACAGGTCGGGGGAGTTCTACTCATTGCGCGTCGAGGATGCGTTGAGGCGCGGCTCTGTCTGGCGTTTGGCAGGAGGGCGGCACTCCGGGGTCACAAAGAGCGTGAATAGGCGCAGAATGTGTGCGGACGCGTATGGGGGGGCGGCCGTTGGGTGTTCGGGGGGCGGTCTACAGGGTAACTAGAAGGCGAGGGAGCAGGTAACGAGGCGAACTGTGCGGTAAGTTCGCTCGTTGCGCGCGTATGGTCAGTGCGCGATCGGGCGCATAAACACAGGGCTTCGAGTGACTGTAGGTCGCGTGAGCGTGACTGTCGGTCGTGTGTGGGGGACTGTCGGTTGGTTGGGTTGGGGTGTGGTTGTGGAAATGCAAAACACCCACCGAGCCGAGGTTGGCAGGGTGGGTGCGTGGTGTGAAGCGCTGCTTAAGGCCCGGAACGAACCGGCTCTTCGGCTCTTCGGCGAGTGTGAGTGGACGTTACGCGCTCGGTTGCGTGATCTGCAGTCCGGTCGCGGTAAACTCATAGTTCTTCTGCTCACCCTCGACGTTCTCCACCGGCTCGCCGGTGGCTTCGGCCTGATCTTCGGCGTAGTGCTGGGCCATCTCTTCGCTGATGACGGTGGCCTTTAGGGTGCCTTCGACGATGACCTCGGCGCCGTCGGAATTGCGCGAGACAAAGAAGCCGTAGTCTTTCATACGCACGCGGACCGGCTCCTCGACCTGGTCAGTCTTGAGCGTAAACCAGCAGCCTTTCTTCTTGCAGACCTGCTCGATGTTGGCGCTGACGCGGATAGTGCCCTCGGGAGACGCTTCTAGCGCCTTGTCAAGGGGCATCGGTTCACCATCAAGGGTGAAGGGGGCACCGAAGTGGCGGGTCTCGCCGGGCTCCAGATCGTTTGCGAGTTCCTGAGCTTTTTCGCCTTCGGCCGGGCCGTCGGTGACCTCCTCGGCCGCTTCTTCAGTGGGGGCTTGCTCGTCGGTGTTTGCGACCTCGGCTTCTTCGGCGGTGGCTTCCGCCGTCGGCTCGGCGGTGGCGTCACTGGAGGAATCGCAGGCCAGGGGAGCTGCCAGAAGTAGGATCAAGAGCAGGACAGTGTGCTTCATGGGAGGGGCTCCGGTGCGTATGAAATTATGAGGTGCCATGGTGAACGCGATCGTATTATGCGGCGGCAGTGTAGCAGGATTGTTGCATGACGCCAGTGCGCGACGTACGGGAGCTGTGCGCTTGTCGCTGGGGGGAGATCGGCGGTAGAAGCGCATCGACGACATGCGGAACCTTCGAGAGCATCTCAGGAGAGGTTGTGGACGAGCAGGAGAAAGCGACACTTTTAGCGATTTGCGATGAGCAGGGTGTGGATGCCATCGATGTCAGGGTACGTGGGGCTGTGCTGGTCGTAGAGCCACCGGAGCGAGGAGCGTTGCCGTCGGTGGAGGTGCTGCGCGGGTTGGCTGCGACGTTGGCCGAGCGAGGGTATCGTTATGTGACCGTGGACCTGGCCAGCTGGACGCGTGGGGGGGATGAGCAATGAGCGAAAAAGGGCTGAAAATAAAGGGGGAGGTGCGACTGTCGGTCGGGGAAGGACGACTGTCGGTCGGGGAGGTGTTGGGAGCGATCGAGGATGAGATGCGCCAGGCCGGCAGGCTCGTGGTGGCGTTTAGCGGCGGTGTGGATTCGGCGGTAGTTGCCGCGATTGCGCAGCGCGCTCTTGGCGAGCGCGCCTGGGCGGTCACCGCCGTCAGTGAGACGCTGGCCGGCCGGGAGCTGGAGGAGGCGTGCGCGCTGGCCGAAGAGATCGGGATTCGGCATGAGCTCATTAGGTTCAGCGAGCTCGATGATGCGCGTTTTCGGGAGAATACGTCGGCGAGGTGTTTTTTCTGCCAGTCGATGCGCTTCGATCAGATCGCGACGATTGCCGCATTGCTGGACTGCGATGTGCTGGCCTCGGGGACCAACGCCTCCGATGTGGGGGATCATCGGCCGGGGCTGGAGGCGATGGCCGAGCGCAAGGTCTATCAGCCCCTGCTCCAGTACGGGGTGACCAAGGAGCAGGTGCGCGAGCTTGCACGCGAGCTCGGGTTGAGCGTGTGGGACAAGCCGGCGATGGCGTGTCTCTCATCTCGGATCCCGCACGGACTGGAGGTGACGCGCGAGAGGTTGCGACGGGTGGAAAAGGCTGAAGAGGTGTTGCACGCGCTGGGCTTTAAGCAGTTTCGGGTGCGGGCCCACGGGGAGCTGGCCCGGGTGGAAGTCGCCGTCGACGAGATGTCGCGGGTACTTGATCCGCAGGTTCTCGGGGAGATCGCTCGCGGGGTCAACGCAGCGGGCTTTGAAGAGGTGACGCTGGATTTGATGGGCTTTCGTTCGGGAAGTCTCAATCCGGTTCGAGCAGCAAACGCAGAGAGAGACTCAGAGAAGGAGCAAGACGTTGAGTGATGTTGTGCGGGAACTTCTGCGAGCCTATCGCGATGGCGAGGTTGCAGAAGATGTGGTCGTGGAGCGCCTGGTAAAGCAGCCCTTTGAGGAGCATCTGATTGGACGTTTCGATCATATGCGAGAGGCGCGCACGGGCATCCCGGAGGCGATTCTGGCCGAGGGCAAAGATCCGCTGGCGGTGGCCGAGATCTTCGAGCGCTACGCGCGCTCAGGCGATCAGCTCATCGCCACCCGGGTGACCGCGCCGGTGCTCGATGCGCTTCGGCCGCAGCTCGACGGTTTGCAGCACTATAAAGTCGCGCGTATCGTCTCGACGCGTCCACCTGAGATCGACAACGATCGGGCGACGGTCTGTGTGATCAGCGCCGGGGCGCTCGACCGTCCCGTGGCCGAGGAGGTCGCTGTGACCAGCCGACTTCTGGGTAATCCCACCCGCGAGATTTTTGACGTGGGCGTGGCAGGGCTTAACCGCCTGGTGGTTGAGCTGGGCACCATCGAAAAGGCGGGAATCCTGGTGGTTGTCGCCGGTATGGATGGCGCACTCCCCAGTGTGATTGGCGGATTGGCCTCCCAGCCGGTCATCGCCGTGCCCACAAGCGTGGGGTATGGCACGAGCTTTAAGGGCGTGGCCGCGCTTTTAACCATGCTCAACGCCTGTTCGCCGGGAACCGGTGTGATGAACATCGACAACGGCTTTGGAGCGGCGGTGCTCGCCACCAAAATCAATCAGTTTGGCCAGCGCGTCAGCGCTGGCTTAAGGGAGTAGGTATGGCGACGCATATTCATCTCGATCTGCTGGGCGGGCTGGCCGGCGATATGTTTCTGGCTGCGGCCATCGATGCGGGTCTGGTCGATGTGGCGGGCCTGCAGCGGGAGCTTCAATCGGTGGGGCTTGGGCCGGTACGCGTTATCAGTGAGCGTGTGGTGCGCGGGGCGATCGAGGGCGTTCACGTGCGCTTTGAGGGCTGGGACCCGGCCATGGAGAGTGATCACCGCCATCTGAGCACGATCGAGGCGATGATCGCCGAGAGCTCCTTAAGCGATGGGGTCAAGCGCCGGACCACGGCGATGTTTCGCATTCTCGGTCAGGCCGAGGCCACCGTGCACGGGATCGCGCTTGAACGGGTGCATTTTCATGAGGTCGGTGCGGTCGATTCGATCCTCGACTTTGTCGCAGCGGCCTGGGTGATTGAGGAGGTCGATGCCACCTTCTCCTTCGGTGAGATCCCGGTGGGCAGCGGCACCATTGAGACAGCCCACGGCACGATCCCTGTGCCCGCGCCGGCAACCGCCAAGCTCCTGGAGGGCTTTGAACTCACCTACCAGGACGTGGCCACCGAATTCGTCACGCCCACCGGTGCGGCGATCCTGGCGACTGTGGCCGCGCAGCCCGGAAAGCGTCAGGGGCGGCTGAAAGCCACGGGCTTTGGCTGCGGCACGCGCGACTTCAAGTCGCACTCCAATGTCGTTCGTCTTGTCGTCATGGAGCAGGGGGCTGGCGAGCAGCCCTCGGCACCATCAAGCGAGGCCGCCCGCTGGGAGCGCGATGAGGTTGTGCAGCTCATCTGTGAGATCGACGATCTGCAGCCGGAGTTGATGGCTGCGGTCGAAGCGCAGCTCTTTGATGCCGGTGCGCTCGATGTGGTGCGTGAGCCGGTACTGATGAAGAAGGGGCGCAGCGGGGAGCGTCTCTCGGTACTCTGTGAGACGGAGCTCTCCGAGGCGCTTCTGCGCGTGATCTTTGTGCACACCACCACCTTCGGGGTTCGCGTGGTGCCGGTCTCCCGGGTGAAACTTCGGCGCAGCCGCCAGCTGGTGGAGACGACCCTGGGTCAGGTGCACGTTAAGGTCGGCTGGCTGGGCGACGAGGCCATCAAAGCCACCCCCGAGTTTGAAGACTGCCGTCTGCTGGCCGAGCGCCATCACCTGCCGGTGCACACGGTCTATCTGGAGGCGCAGCGCGCAGCGGCAGCGTTACTGACCGAAGGGCAGATATAACGCAATCATCCGATCGAATCATCGAGGTGATCCCCCGCGAACGAGCCCGAGTGCGATCATCGAGCATCTCCCTCGGCACCGGTTTATGCGGTGGTCCGCCAGTTGCGAAGATGAAAGTGTGACGAATTGAACTGTGTTGTTGAAACGCTCAATTTCACGTGGTAGGTAGCGCTCCCAACGGAGGGTCCGGTGCCGAGAGGCTTCCAGAAACTCTAGAAAATCGTGAGTTTAAGCCAGGTTGGCTTTCCAGAGGTCTGGCGCTCGTTGGGTGCTCCGCTCAGGTGAGACGGAGCAAAACGTGACCACACAAAGCAGGAAACGAACATGTCGAAGCGAAATCTGTTGGCGTTGATGTTCTGTTCAATGGCTCTGGCCCTTGCGCCGCTTACGGCCTGCGGCGGAGCCGAGGATCCCAGCGATGATGACACCGTCCAGGATACCGGCGGTGATCCCGATGCTGGCGGTGAAGACACCGACGACGAAGACACCAACGTCGAGCCCGATGTCGATACGGAGCCGGACACGGACACCGAGCCTGATACCGGCCCCAACCCGAACTCCTGCGTGAAGAACTCTCTCTTCGCCGGCCAGGTCGGTGACTTCGAAAACGACGACCACAGCGGCGGCACCCCCTCGACCACGGTTCAGCTTGAGGACGCCGGTCTGGGCGCCTACCTCGACCTGCTGGAGCCTACTCCTCTTAGCGGCGAGACGTTCCCCGACGGCAATCCCAAGCCTTCCTCCGTGATCATTACGCTGGATACCCCGGTGGAAGTCACCGGAGCGACCATCATCGCCACCAGCTTTAAGACGGGTAATGCTGACCAGGGTCAGCAGCGCTTCTGGGTTCAGGACGCCAATGGCGTGGCCAAGTTCTACCTGAGTGAAGCCATTGTCGAGCCGATTCTGGTGGGGCAGAAGATCAACTTCACCATCGAGTCGTATCAGTACTATAGCGGTCAGGCGCAGATTAAGTCGGTAAGCGGCTTTGAGATCGTCAGTGCGGATAACGACGTGCCCTACATCGACCTGGACGGCGAACTGACCATGGACCACTACGAGCGCCTGGTGCGCGTCGGTGGTGAGCTGGTTGGTGCCCCCACCGAGTGTGGTGGTTCCAGCAAGTGCTACACCATGGTCTACGGTGAGAACGATGAGTTCTCGGTGACGCTGCGCTCCTCCTCGAACTTCCTGGCCGAGGGAGATTGCGTGACCTTCATGGGTCCGGTCGTCGCCCACCCGCATCCCTACGATGCGCGCTACGTGGCAGATCCGGCGGCCACTCCGCAGCCCTCGCCGCAGCTTGATACGATCAACTTCAGCTGGCTCTTTGATCCGCCCAGCTTCGAAGACTGATCGCCTTCGACGAGCCGGCCGCCCCCTCAAGGGGGAGGCCGGCTCGTCGTCTTTTGGCTCCTGTTTTGGGGGCCAACGCGAACCGAAAGACACTTCTTTTCTTCCCGAGATACGATGATGACGCGAAGCCGAAGTACGGGCTCTCGCCAGCTGCCGGTGGGTGCGCTTGTCGCGCTGACGCTGGTGGGCGCCACTGCGTGTGTGGAGCCTGAGCTGGGTGAAGATCCGGCCGACTACTTCTCCGATGGCGAGTACGGGCAGGTCCAGGACCCGATCGCTTTCTCGACGACGCCCTACGATTTCACCGGCGAAGTGCCGATCGAAGATGTCAAAGCCCTTTACCCCGACGAGGTGGTGTGGTTCGGGTTCAGCCCCGGCGAGCCCTACCCGGTCTCGGGAGACTGCGATCCGGAGCGGGATTGGGATCAGACCGTTCCGGCCACGCTCAACGAGCTCCCGGCGGTGATCGAAGGCGTGGTGACCACGCACCCCCGTTATTTCCAGAAGGTCACGGTGTGCGGGATCGAGCAGCGCTACTACGGCAGCTACACCCTTGAGGACGCCAGCGGCGGGATCCTGGTGCTCAAAGACTCGCGTCTGGCCGAGTTTGATATCGGCGATCGGGTCCGCATCAAAGTCCGCGGCATCATGAAAAACTTCGATTCCCTGGCGGTCCTCTCCTACAGCGAAGAAGAGGTGATTAACACCCCCGATGCGCGCATTCCGGTGCACTTTGAGGAGGTGGAACGCCACTTTAGCGCCAGCGAAGATGTCTACCAAGTGCGCCGGGTGACCGGCCGCGTGGTGCTGGAGCCGACGAACCAGAACTTCAACGAGATGCGGCTGCAGTCGTTGGAGGATCCGAGCGTGGAATGGCTGGTCAGTCTGGACGCCGAGCTGGGTCGACGCGGCGTGGGCCCGAAACTCGGGGAAGTCGTGCAGGTGACGGCCCCGGTGATCAACAGCTTCGGGGTACGCCTCCTGATTACGGCCCTGGGCCAGCTGGAGCGCATCGAAGAGTAAACAGGCGCTCTCCTACACCGAATCCTTAGAAATTGTCTCGCCGGAGACCCTCGCCCGCGATGCGAAGGTCTGGCGCAGTAAAGTCCGAGCAAAAGACGAGAAGAAGATGAAGATCAATGCAGGTCGCGCGGGTGCGTGGATGTTGTTGGGTGCAATGGTGGTGCCGTCGACGGCGCTGGCTCAGGAACTCTCTCCGGAAGAGGCGGTCAGCACCGGTAAGGTGCAGGCTCCCGAAATCGCCCCGGTTGAGGTGGAAGAAGAAGAGGATGAGCGCCTGGAGTGGGATTTCCGTCTGACCAGCGAAGTGCACTCCTCGGATAACGCCGGGTTCCGTCAGCTGGACGAAGAAAACGGCAACCAGGAGCGCATCGAGACCGACGATCGCCACACCTTCGCCTACACCTCGATCGCGCTCGGCGCGAACTACCGGGTGCTCGACGATACTCGCCTCAACTTCAGCGCGAGCCACTCCGGACTCTGGGGCAGCGACCAGATCGGTGGCACCAACGAGTACGGCGGGTTCTTCTACGTCTACGACCTCAACGTGGACTGGACCGCGGTGGACGTGGACGGCTTTGAACTCAGCGCGAAGTTTGGTCGCCAGGCCCACACCATCGGTGGCACCCCGCGTGACTACTTCTTGCGCGACAACGTCGACGGTCTGACGCTGACCCTGGACATGGAAGAGGCCGGTCGGGTTCGCATCCTGGCCTTTGACCTCTACGCCTCCCAGGGACGCCCGGATACGGTGAGCTTCCTGCAGTGGCACTCCGGTCGCGACCTCGTCTACAACATGCGCGGTGAGACCAACACCTTCCGCTACGGCGGGGTCTACGAGAACACCGACCTGGTCGAGGGCCTGGAGGCGCGCGCCTTTGGTTACTTCGCCTCGATCGGCGGCGCGGGAACCGGCGCCGACCGCACCCACGAGGGCACGCTGGGGAACTTCTCGGATAACGACTTCTCGTGGCTGGCCGGTGCCCGCGCGAGCTACTTCCTGGAGCTGGATGCCGCGCGTCTGGGCGTCTATGGCGAGTACGCCTACTCCGGTGGCATCGACCGCAAAGAGGTCAACATCGGCGTGCACGACGTGGCCATCGACGGTCAGGCCTTTGGCGCCGGCTTGAGCGGCGACATGGACCTGGGCCCGGCCGGCCTCTCGCTGGCGCTGCAGTACTTCCGCGCTGACGGCGCGCAGTACGGCGCCGACGGCCTGCAGTACAACCACGGCTTTGTCTCGATGGGCGGCTCCTACGCCGGCGGCCTGAACATGGGCCGGTACAACGGCTGGCGCCCCTCGGCGTACGTCAGCCGCGACGGCATCGCTCACGGCGAGCATGACATCCGCCGCGAAGGCGGCACCCAGATCCTGCACGCCGGCCTGGGCGCCACCCTGGAGCAGGGCCTTCGCCTGGACCTGGGCGCCTGGATGTACCAGGACACCGGCTCGACCAACCTTGATTTTGACCGTCTGGACGCCGCCGGCGACCGTCTTCCCTCGGGTTACTCGCGTGACCAGCTCGAAGCGCAGCAGCGCCTGGGCAAGTCGCTGGGAACCGAACTCAACGCGAGCCTGAGCTACCAGGCCAACGACGCGCTCTCGCTCTACGGTGTCGGCGGCATCTTCCTGCCGGGTGAGTTCTACGAGATCGAGATCACCCGCAACGCCGGTAGCGCTCGCGGTAGCGTGGACAACCTCCAGCAGTTCTGGGCTGTCTCGGCCGGTGCGACTCTGGTCTTCTGAGACCGCGTCGACGATAGGTGTGGGTTGAGATTTGGAGCGGCGCCTTCTGGCGCCAGGGAGAGAAGATGAGAGCGCGATGGTTAACAGCGGGGCTGCTGGTGGCAGCCGCCGCAGGGTGTGTAGACACCTCCGACCCGGGGGCCTCCTCCGAGCAGGTGCTCTACCGCTGGGAGACCGATGGCGAGCCGACCACCGGTGAGCGCGGCAACATGTTGGTCAATGAGATCAACTGGGCCGGGAGCGTCTCCGACGATAAGTCCTACGACCCGGACGACGTCTTTATTGAGCTGCTCAACAAGAACCCCCGGCCGGTCAATGTCTCGGGCTGGAACCTGGAGATCGGCGGCGATTACTCGCGCAGCTTCCGTCTGCCGAAGATGGAAGAGCCGATTCAGCCCAATGAATTCTTTGTGATCGCGGCCAAAGCCGACGGCGCCTTCGGGGCCGAGGCGGATGTGATCCTCGAAGGGCTGAAGCTGGGTAAGCGCGCGGTGTACGTGAACCTGCGCGACGCCGACCGCCGCCTGATGGATTCGGGTGGCTCTCGCGAGGAGTACATCTTTGCCGGGAGCTACGACCTGGTGACGACGCGCTCGATGGAGCGCACCCAGGTGCTCTTTGGCAACCGCGGCAACCAGGACCGGGCCTGGACCTCGAACATCGATGATGTGATGGGCACCGGCGGCGAGCGCAAGATCGCCGAGGGTTGGCGCACCTACACGATGGCCAGTCCGGGTCAGGCCAACAGCGCCGACTACACCGGCAGCAACACCAGCGGGGGCTTTGAGTGATGAGAGCGAAGATGCGACGCACAATCCCCTATCTTACGCCCCTGGCGCTGGCCGGTGTGCTGGCGCTGGCGGCGCCCACCACGACCACCGACTGGGTGGAGCCGGCTCGGGCTCAGAGCGACGACTACGAGGGCTGGTTCACCTACGTGGACTACTACGTGGGCGACGACGTGCAGGCTGACGTCATCGCCGGGATGGTCCGGGACATCGACCGGGCCAGCGAGCAGGTGGAGGCGGCCTTCGGCATGCTGGAGGAGCCGGCCATCGTCGACGCCCTGGAAGCCGCCGCGGCCCGCGGAGTCGCGGTGCGCGTGGTCAGCGACAGCGAGAGCAGCTCGGTCAGCGGCATTCAGGCGCTTTTGGGCAACCCGGACATCGACACGGTGCTGGGCGATGGGCCGATCTCCTATCTGCCCGACCCCACGCTGACCACGGTTCTGGGCTATTGCGACGACCATAGCTCGGGCGATTACATCGTGTGCACCGCGGCCAGTGGCGTGCCCAGCAACAACGACAACATGGTCAATCGTCCCGACGCCTATAACGTGATGAGTCACAGCTTCGTGGTGGTCGACACCACGACGGTGTGGAACGTCAGCGCGCCGATCAACGATGCGCAGCCCATGTGGCTGGCGTTTCGGGCGATGAGTGAAGATCTCGCGCGCAGCTTCCGCCGCGAGTTCAATCAGATGCACGGCGGGGTCTTCTCGACGACGCTCAGCGTGTACAACGGCCCGCTCAAGTCGATCACCCAGAACGTGACCCTGCGCCAGACCAACCGCGGTCAGATGCGGGTGACCTTCAACCCTCAGGAACGCCTGGTTAAGAACATCATCGACGAAGTCTACCGCGCCAAAGGCTCGGTGTGGTTGATGACCAACGACCTGCAAAACGGCGACCTGATCAACGCGCTGCGTTACAAGCGCGATGCCGGGTTCGATGTGCGGGTGCTGGTGGGGTCGACCCAGGGTACCTCGGTCGATGCCGACCTGGACGCCATCGGGGCCGTACGCGCGCCGGCGTCGATGGGGCAGCTGCCGACCTTTATTATCAACGACGCCGGTCGCGGCAGGGACGGGCGGAACCACCCGCGGCTGGTGCAGATGCTCAGCCATAACCTGTGGGAAGGTGCCCCCCTCAACGTGATCAGCCGCGTGCCCAACGACCGGGTACACATCTACAAGTCGGACACCTTTGTCGACGGGGCGATGTGGGAAATCGTGGAGTTCGGCTCCGATCGCTACGACGCGGTGGAGAGCTTTGTGGACGCCTGGCAGCAGCTCTGGAGTGAGGCTCAGTGATGGAAACGACGACCAACGTTTTTGAGCAATCTGGCCGGGAGCACACGATGGTGATCCGAGGTATGGCAAGCATGGCGCGAACTCTGGTGCTGGCGGCGCTCGCGCTGAGCGCCGCGGCCTGCGGCCTCAACGATCCGGGCGATCTGGACACTCTCGATACGCCCAGCGTCGAGGTCTTCTTCAACTCCCCGGGCTTTAAGCGCGGCACGGAGTTCAACCGTAAGCCCAGCGAATTCATCACCGAGCGCATTGATGCGGCGCGCGTTTCGGTGGATGCGGCGGTGTACGGCTTTAACAAGCAGAACATCGTCGATGCGCTGGTGCGCGCCCACTACCGCGGGGTGCGTGTGCGCCTTGTGGCCGATGCTGGCGAGTACAGCCGCGGGTCCTACGGCTACGACATTATGGAGCAGCACAAGGTGCCGATTCAGACCGGCAACCAGTTCCATATCATGCACGACAAGTTCTTCGTGGTGGACAACCGCTTTGTATTTGTAGGGACCGGGAACATCTCCAACTCCGAGTTCACCTACAACAACAACAACTGGGTGTGGTTCGATAACGTCGCACACGCCGAACTCTACACCGCGGAGTTCGAGCAGATGTTTGACGGACGCTTCTCGGCGGCCAAGCACCCGACCACGCTCCCCAACGTCTTCCAGATCGGGGATACCGAGGTCGAAGTACTCTTTTCGCCGCAAGATGACGCGATGGGTAAGATTCTGGAGGAACTTAAGAACGTCGATACCTCGATTTACTTCACGATCTTTGCGTTCACCAAAGATCAGGTGGCCAGCGAGTTTATCGCCCGCCAGCGGGAGTTCGAGGCGTACAACGAGGCCAACGGGTTTGATACGCTGCCGCCGCTGGAGCGTCCCAAAGGCGTGGTGGGCGTGCTGGACCGCTCGCAGCTGCACGGTAACGGGCAGTACCACCAGGGGTATCGCCTGGCGGCCAACGGCATCCCGATGAGGCTTGACGGCAATGAGAACTCCGGGCTTCCCGGTGACTATCAGGCCGGTGGCGGGCGCCTGCACGCCAAAACGATGATCCTGGACGCCGGTACGCCCAACGC
The DNA here is from genome assembly GCF_004005565.1 of Lujinxingia sediminis. Lineage (NCBI taxonomy): Bacteria > Deltaproteobacteria > Bradymonadales > Lujinxingiaceae > Lujinxingia > Lujinxingia sediminis. Next base: position 271,554 of record NZ_SADD01000006.1, read on the forward strand.
GCGGGTGATCACCGGGAGCTTCAACTGGTCTTCGGCAGCGACGATCTCCAACGACGAGATCCTGATCATCTTGCGTGGTGAGCGCATCACCAACCAGTACCTGGAGGAGTTCTACAACATCTGGAATACCGGTAAGGACATTTCCACGGCGATGTGCACGCTGATGAAGGATAGCGACGCGTTGACCTGCGATGATGAGGTTCGGCCCGGTGATGTGGTCTTCAGCGAGGTGCACTTCGACGGATGGAACGGGGAGCGCGATCCCTCCGACCACAACTGCGGTGGTGGAAACGATCTGGACTGCCGTCGTCGGGTGACCAACGACCAGTTTGTCGAGCTCTACAACACCACCGATAAGCCGATTAACCTCTCGATGTGGACGTTGAGTAACGGTCAGGACGTCACCATGGGCTTTACGCCCGGTACCGTCATCGATCCCGGGGAGTACTTCCTGGTGCTCGATCACAACACGGTGCCTCTCTCCGAGCGTGATCCGCAGCGGGGTGAGCATGCGTTTACCAACCCGGACTTTGTGCTGAACACGGCCAACGATCCGCGTTTCCGCCGCCTCAACCTCAAGAGCGGCTCGATGCAGCTGCAGCTTCGCAATACGCGCCAGGTCGTCATCGATCGCGCCGGCGATGGATCTCCGGCCTATTTTGGCGGGCGAGAAGGTGATACAAACTACTCGATGGAACGCATCATCGGTGCCGACGGTAACGTGGGTGCTGGCGACGCACGCTCGAGCTGGAAGCAATGCGCGGCCGGTCAGGGCGGGGAAAACGTCAACGAGGCGTTCCGCAGCTTTATCATCGCCACCCCTGGTGAGCCCAATTCTCCGTGATTGTATGGGAGTGATGATGCCTGATTGGGGGGCTATCCGGCCCCCTCTCGCTACCACTGGTTGATGTGTGGAGCCCTGAAGAACGCCGCCCCGGGAAACATCCCCGTCGGGCGGCGTTTTTGTGTCCGGGGGAAGACAGGGCGGAGGAGCCGCCTTTTTTTTGAGCCTTGAGTGCAGTAGAACACAGGCCGGTGTGCCGGGCGGGCGGTCTGCGCGGGCACCCGAGCAACCTTTTGGCGTAGGGAAGTCGATGTCGTACAAGGTGTTGGCCAGGAAGTGGCGCCCCGAGCATTTTGAACAGGTCGTAGGTCAGGGCCATGTCGCCCGCACGCTCAAGAACGCCATTGAGCAGGACCGGGTGCACCATGCCTACCTATTCTGCGGGGCGCGCGGGGTGGGCAAGACGTCTACGGCGCGCATTCTGGCCAAGGCGCTTAACTGCGAGCAGGGGCCCACGGCCACGCCCTGCTATCAGTGTGCCTCCTGTCAGGAGATCTCGAAGGGGCAGTCGGTCGACGTTTTTGAGATCGACGGGGCGTCGAACCGCGGCATCAACGAGATCCGTGAGCTGCGTGAGGGGGTGCGCTATGCCCCCAGCCGTGATCGCAACAAGATCTACATCATCGACGAAGTGCACATGCTCACCACCGAGGCCTTCAACGCGCTGTTGAAGACCCTGGAGGAGCCGCCGGACCACGCGCGTTTTATTTTTGCGACGACCGAGCCGCAGAAGATTCCGGTGACGATTTTGAGCCGCTGCCAGCGCTTTGACTTCAAGCGCATCGGGCAGAACGACATCGTCGAGCACCTGGAGCACCTCTGTCGGGAGGAGGGCATCGACGCGGAGCGGGCCGCTTTGCAGATCGTAGCCCGCCAGGCGGCCGGTGGGATGCGCGATGCGCTCAGTCTGCTCGATCAGATCATCAGTTTCAGCGGCAAGAGCATCAAAGAGTCGGAGATCGCCGAGGTGCTCGGGGTGGCCAACCGCCGCCATCTCTTCGATCTTTCGGAGGCGGTGCTCACCCACGATGCCGAGCGCGCCCTGGTGGTGGTCGACGAGGTCAACCGCTACGGCTACGACATGCAGCAGTTTGCCTCGGAGCTGGTCACGCATTTTCGCGACCTGATGGTCACCTCGGTGGTCCAGGATCCCGAACTGGTGACGGAGCTGACTGAGAGCGAACTGCAGGTCGCTCGCCAGCAAATCGCCGGACAGCCTCAGGAGCTTCTGCACCGCTGCTTTAGCGTGATGGTGGAGGGCGCCCAGAAGATGCATCGCTCGCCATACCCGCGGCTGATCTTTGAGATGACACTGGTACGCCTGGCCGCGCTTGAGCCGATGGTCGGCCTGGATCTGCTTGTCGATCGCCTCGGTCTTCTCGAAGAGGCCCTCTCCGACGATATCGGCGGGGAGATCGCATGGCCGGAGCGTCCCGCACCGCCCGTGGTGGCCGCCCGTGTTGCGTCTGCTGCACCCGTAGAAAAAAAAACTCTGAGTGAGGTCGCGCCGGCGACCGGGGGTCATGTTGAGGTGACCGGGGGTCATGTTGAGGTGACCGGGGGTCATGTTGAGGTGACCGGGGGTCATGCTGAGGTGACCGAAGGTGAGGTGACCGGGGGGCATGTTGAGGTGACCGGGGGTCATGTTGAGGTGACTGAAGGTGAGGTGACCGGGGGTCATGTTGAGGTGACCGAAGGTCAGGCGACCGAGGGTCAGGTGTCGGCGACCGAAGGTCAGGTGACCGAGGGTCATGTTGAGGTGACCGAGAGTGAGGCGACCGGGGGTCATGTCGAGGCGATCGAGGGTCATGCTGAAGTGACCGAAGGTCATGTTGAGGTGACCGAGAGGCATGTTGAGGAGACCGAAGGTCAGGTGACCGAGGGTCATGCTGAAGTGACCGAAGGTCATGTTGAGGTGACCGAGAGGCATGTTGAGGTGACCGAAGGTCAGGTGACCGAGGGTCATGTTGAGGTGACCGAGGGTCATGTTGAGGTGACCGAGGGTCAGGTGTCGGCGACAGAAGGTCAGGTGACCGGGGGTCATGCTCCGGCGACCGAGGGTCAGGTGACCGAAGGTCATGTCGAGGCGACCGAGGGTCATGTTGAGGTGACCGAGGGTCAGGTGACCGAAGGTCATGTCGAGGCGACCGAGGGTCATGCTGAAGTGACCGAGGGTCATGCTCCGGCGACCGAAGGTGAGGTGACCGAGGGTTATGTTGAGGTGACCGAAGGTGAGGTGACCGAGGGTCAGGTTTCGGTGACCGGGGGTCAGGTCGAGGTCGAGAGCCAGGTTGAGGTTGAGCCCGAGCCCAAACCCGAACTCGAACTCAAGCCGGAGCACGACGTTGCAGTCGCCGCCCCTCCCAAACCGCGGATCCCCGAACGCCTCACCAAGGTTGATGTCGATGCGCTGGAGGTCCCGGACACTGCTCCGCTCAAGACGCCGGAGCAGCGCTGGAAGGCGGTCGTGGAGTTCGTGCGGCAGAGCAACGCGCCTGTGGCCGCGGCCTGTGAGTATGCCTACGTGCAGCGTTTTGATGAGGGGGAGGTTCGCCTCAACTTCACCGAGGCCTTTGCCGATATCGCCCAGGAGGACGCCCGTAAAAGGACGATCGAAGACGCCGTGGTTCGCATCTTCGGGGAGGGCTGGCGGGTGGTGGTGGAGAAGATCGACGAGGAGGCCGCCCGCGGGGTCACCAACCTGGCTGAGGAGCGCGAGGAGGATATCCGGCGCCGCCGCGCGGAGTTGGTCGAAGAGGTGCGCACCGATCCAGTCGTCGCCGAGGCCCAGAAGCTCTTCGGCGCGGAGGATGTGCGCGTCAGCGTCAAACTTTTTGACGAGTGAGGCGTTCGGCCCGGCGAGTGTCGGGCCACGTGTTCGGGGTTAGAAGGTCACGCTCAGGCTCAAACCCCAGGTGCGCGGGGCGCCCGGGGCGAGGGCGGAGGCGCGGTCGAGCTGCAGGCTCTGCTGGAGCTGAAGGTTGTAGCGGCGCACGCCCTGGTAGCTGGTGATGAGCCCGCCGCCGTAGGCCAGGCCCGCCACCCCGGCGCCCAGCCCCACCAGATCGTTTCGCGAGAGGCTTAAGCCGTAGGCCAGAAAGATGCCCGCGAAGACCGTCAGCGACATCGCCACGGTGCCCAGCATGTACTGCTCGACGTAGAAGTTCCCCAGTCCGGGAAGCAGAAGTGTGTAGAGGGCGGCGCGGATGTGGCTTAAGCGCCCCTGCTCATAGATGCGCTGGCGGTGGTTGGCGTCGAAGAAGGTCGACCTGGGGGGGGCGACGCGTTCTGCGGTGGTGTCTTGTCCTGCGTTGGCCTCGTGTTCGACCGTGGCCTCGTGCTCCGCGGGGGGGGCATCGGGGGCAGGCGCCTCTTGCGTCTGAGCGTTGACGATGCCTCCCAGACTCATCATGAGAAAAAAGCCAAATGCGGCGATGTGTCGGAGCATAGCAGACATCCTGGGGTGGGGCTTCGATGTGAAGGGTGAGCCAGCATTGTTGACACGAGCCGGTTTTATGCCACAACCGCACCTGTCGATCGACTGAAGATACGAGGCGAGATGAGCGCGCAAGAGAGAGACGCCGAGAAGGCGCGGCCCATGGACGAGGCGTCGGTCAAACAGGCTGGCCGTGGGTTTTTGATCATTACCGCAGCCAAGGTCTGGTTTCTGGTGACCAGCGCGGTGATTCAGCTGGGGCTTCCCATCATGCTGGGAAGCGCCGAGGCTTTTGGGGTCTTTAAAATCATCACCGAGTCCATCGGGCTCATTAATATGGTGATGATCACGGGCACGCTCAACGCGGTCAGTAAGCTGGTCAGCGAGCAGCCCGATCAGGCCGGCCGCCTGGTCAACATGGCCGTGCGCATGCAGCTGATGTTGGGTGTGCCGGTGGCCGCGCTCTACGCGCTGGGTTCGCCCTGGATCGCTGCGAGCTTCAACGACATGACCCTCGTGCCGCTCTTGCGGCTCTCAGCGCTGATCATCTTCTTCTATGCGTTCTACGCGATCTTTGTGGGCTACTTTAACGGGCTCAAGGAGTTCGCGCGTCAGGCCAGCCTGGATTTCGGGTTCTCCACCTTAAAGATGCTCGGGATTGTCGGACTCGTGCTGCTGGGCTTCGGGGTGGGCGGGGCGGTGGCGGGCTTTGTGGGCGCGGCGGGCATCATCTGCACCATCGCCGGGGTGTGGCTGTTTCGGCGAGAGCGGGTGCGGCGTGCCGCCGGGGTGGGCCAGGGAGGGCTCGATAAGGCGCAGACGCGCCAGGCCTTTAAACGCCTGCTCAACTACCTCGTGCTCATCATGCTCTACACCTTCGCGCTTAACGGGCTGATGCGTGCGGACTTCTTTGTGCTCAAGGCCATTGCCTCCGGGGTGCCCGAGCACTTAAGCGGCATGGAGTCGCTCTTCTCGCTGATGAGCAACAAGTTCGCCGGCTTCTACGGGGCGGTGCTCAACGTGGCGCGCATTCCCTACCAGGGCGTGATCGCGGTGACTTTCGTGATCTTCCCGATGATCAGCCAGTCGACCTTCAGTGATGATACGGACCAGACGCGGGCCTATGTGCGCAGCACGCTGCGCTACTGTTCGATGCTGATCGCGGCGGTGGCGATGGTGCTGGCCTTTAACGCCGACTCGATCATCGGGGCGCTCTACTCCTCGGATTATCAGGCGGCGTCGGTGGCGCTCTCCATCTTGAGCGTGTCGATCATCTTCTTTGCGCTCTTTTATGTGGCCACGACGATGATCATCGGGTCGGGGCATCCGCTGGCGGCGGTGGTGATCATGGGGGCCTCGCTGGGGTTGAGCGCGGTACTCAACTACGTGTTTCTGACCCGCACCCACGCCGAGGCGATGGCCGGGCTTGTGCCCGTGGCGCCGGTCAGCCCCACAGGTGACGCGTTGAGTGTGGTGGCCCAGGCCCAGGCCCATGCCGAGGCCTCGGCGAATTTTGCGGCACCCTTTCTTCTGCAGGCCACCGACTACATGCAGTCGGCGGCCATCGCCACCACCATCGCCATGGTGCTGGGCTGTCTGCTCAGCGTGGGATGGCTGTGGCGTGCCTTCGGCGCGGCGCCCCCCTGGGCGACCCTGGGTCGCTTGTTGCTGGCCGCCGGCGTGCTCTGGGGCATCGATATGGCCGTGCCCCTGGGGGTGGAGCTTGTGGCCTCCCAGGGCAAAATTGTGTACCTCGCGATGGTCGTCGCTAAGATGGCCTCGATGGGGGTGGCGCTGCTGGCCACGCTCTTCTTAACCCGTGAGTTCACCGCGACCGACATGGCTCGCCTCAAGGCGGTGATCAGCAAGAAGACGAGGAAGGCATGAAGATCGAGAAAGGCCTGAGATCGTGGCTGGCCGCAGCGCTGGTGTTGCTGGGGACGGTGCTCCTGGTGGGCGCGGGCTGCTCGGCGGCCCAGGTGGCCGAACGTCCCGCCGATCCGGCGGCGCTGGATATGGCGGCGCGCAACTTCCATAAAAACATGCGCTGGGCGCGTTGGGAGGAGGCCTCCCAGCAGGTGCATGAGGCCGCCCGCGAGGGGTTTCTGGGGCGCTACGAGGAGCTCGGCGTCGACTACCGCGTGGTGGAGCTGGCGCTGCGCAAGGTGGAGTTCTCCGAGGATGGTTTCGAGGCCACCCTGGAGGTCGAGCAGGAGTGGTATGAGCTGCCCGATACCACCGTGCGCCAGGAGCGTTTCGTAGAGCGCTGGGTCTCCGAGGAGGGGGTATGGTGGATGCGCGAGCGCATCACTCGCGAGGCGTTTCGCGCCCGCGAACGGGAAGAGCGCGACGCACCCGGGACGGCCGATCCTACTGGGGACGAGGCGTCCTCCCTTGATGAGCGGACCCCGGAGGCGTCGCCCTCCGATGAGGGGCTTCCGACCGAGCCTCACGAGTAGGATGGGGCGATGAGTCATCTTCCTCCGGGGCAGCTCGGGTTTATCGAGCAGGTGCAGTACTTCTTCACCGCGCTCAGCGGGCGCACGTACATCCCCAGCCCCAAAGACCTGGCGTATCTCCTGCCGCTTAAGGAGCAGGGGGCACCGGCCGCCGCGGTGTGCCGGGGCATCGAGGAGGCGTTTCGAGCCTATGGCGAGGCCGACAGGCCCCGCTCGGTGCGTCAGTGCTGGCCTTTCATCGAAGCCGAGTTAGAGCGACTCGCCGAGTCCGGTATGCATCTGGCACCCGAGGCCGGTGAGGGCAGCGGTAGCGGGCAGGGCGCTGAGGTGTCGTCATCGCCGCCGCCCGCGTCCTCCTCGCAGAGCCGGGGAGAAAGCGGCGACCCGGAGCTGTTGCGCGAGACCCTCGACGCGATCGAGGAGGCCGGGCGAGCCAGCGCCGAGGAGCGCTGGCGGGAGGCCTACCGGCAGGGGTGGCGGCGAGCGCGGGAGCTCAGTCAAGAGCGCGGGGACTTTGGTTTTGAGGAGCTTGAGGCTGCCGATCGCGCGCTCATCGAGGCCTACTGGGAAGCCCTGAAAGCCGCCGAGCGCGAGGAGCTCGAAGCGGCCATCGCCGCGCAGCTCGCCGGTGAGCTGCGCGATATGAGTCCGCGGGCGCGGCGAGAGCATCAGCTGGCCAGGCGTCGAAAGGCGCTGATCGAGCGCTACGGCCTGGTCGACCTCCTGCGCCTGATCGGCTGGTAGGGCCTTTTGTGGGCGGGGTTAACGTAGTTGTGTCTACGGTGGGCGCGCTGTTAGTGTTCGCACACTGATTCATGCTCGCATGTGTTGTTTTCACCCACCCCTATCTTTAGCTCGATTGGAGGATTTGATGCCCATCTTTCAGATGATTGCTAACAAGCTCACCGAACGTCGTTTTGCCAAACTCACCCAGGAGCAAAACGAGGCGCTGATCGACACTCTGGTCGCCACCAAGGTCATCGACGGCAAGATTCTGCCCGAAGAGGAGCAGGAGCTCACCGAGGCCATCGGCATGCTCAAGTGGAATGGCGGCCAGTCCCCCGAGGGCTTTGTGCAGGCCTCCATCGCCCGGGCGCGTCAGATGCAGCCCACCCCCGGCGTTCTCTCGGAGCTCTTTGTTGCCCTGGGCGCCAAACTCGGCGACGAATGGCTGCGTGAGGAGGCCTATTACCTCTCCTCGCTCGTGGCGATCTCGGATCAGGAGGTGCACGAGGATGAGCGGATTCTGTTGCAGCAGATGGTGCAGTCCTTCGGGATCAGCGCCGAGACGCAGTCGTTGATCATCCGAAAGATTTCCCGCGAAGAAAATTTTTAACATGTAAGGCAGGTTATCGACGCTTGAGCGTTGTTTGCGCCCCGGGAGCGATTCCGGGGCGTTTTTTGTGGTTGTGTGGTTGAGGGGCTCTGGTGGTGCGCGAGGGTGGGGAGGTACGTGAGGGCGTTGGGGGGCTGTCGAGTTCGAGCTGGTGCTCGTGCTGTCACTGGTTTTCGTACTCGCGCTCAGGTGACCGAGGGTCGCCTGAGCGTCAGCATTTATGCGGGTGGGAGGTGACCGTGGGTCATCTGGCGTGGTGACCGAGGGTCGCCTGATCGTCAGTATTTATGCGTGTGAGGGGTGACCCCCGGTCATCTGGGTGCGATGTGACCGTGGGTCATCTGGCGTGGTGACCGAGGGTCACCTGAGCGTCAGCGTTTATGCGGGTGGGAGGTGACCGTGGGTCATCTGGCGAGGTGACCGTGGGTCATCTGGCGAGGTGACCGTGGGTCATCTGGCGTGATGACCGAGGGTCACCTGAGCGTCAGC